>QIMB01000360.1 GCA_003233615.1 Nitrospirota bacterium | reverse complement strand
ACATACGGATCTCGGGGTCGTGTCTGCTCCCAGGGCACTTTCCATTCTGTGATGTCCACCGGATTGAGTTCAGCCTGTGCCCCATGCGTGAGCGTGGTGTAACTCAGAATGGTCAGTATGGAGATGAACAGGCTTTTGAGCATCGAATAGGGATTCATGTGGTGTTCCCTCTGTGGAATTCTTGCATAGTTTCTTTTTGCATCATTTTCGTTTCTTTGTGAATCCTTTTTGGTTTTGGCCTATGCTACGCCAACCTAGGAATGAAGTACAGAATTTCCAACGCCTGCTAACTGGCCCTTGGGTAGGCATTTGGATTGTATCCCGGGCCTTGTTTGCGCACAGTCGGAGTCGGCGAACCGCGCAGGGCACCCGAAGGGGCACGCCACGGCTAATATGGTTTTGGCCACTTTTGCCGAAACATATAGTGGCTCGGTCGCCTGGACACTTGCCGGGAATGACGGAGTTTGGGTGTTGTGGGTCGGGATGACGGAAAGAAGATGGATCCCCGATTACGAATGTCGGGGATGACGGAATGGGGGAGTCTTGACGTTATCTTTGTCTGCAAAGTGTGGTTTGTGTAAATTGACGCCTCAAAAGATGCCTTGATATAGTCATTTATCCACCTGTACTGTTTGGTCCTCACCCAGGTTGTTGGTACCTTCCAGATTAGGTTGGTTTACTTCATGTTCGGTTATCGGAAAACGAATTTATTCATTACATTTCCTTTTACTATCATAAGGTTATTCGCTCTATGAAACAGATTACGCGCCTTTCACTCGTGAGTGCGTTGGTTCTTTTGGCTTTTCATGTAGGTTCGGTGGCATCTGCCGAAATTTTTCCGGCTGAGGGTCCGCCTGGTACGACGGTGACAATTAGTGGGGAAGGGTTTGGGGACTTTACGAATACGCAAGATAACCGCGTGGAGTTTCAAGGAGTGTCTGCTCTGATCCAATCCTGGGAGCCGGATTTTATTTTGGTGAAGGTTCCGTTGAAAGCCATTTCGGGGCCTGTGATGGTGATGAATGGCGAGACACAACGCGAAGCGGGGACCTTTACACTGCAAGCGGTGAAAATTACCAAGGTGACTCCTTCGACGGTCGAGGCGGGGGCGTTGGTGACGATTGAGGGTGAGCATTTTGGCAATACGGCTGGTTCGCGTGATCCCAATACGATGTTTGGAGTGAATCAAGTGTTGATCAATGGTATTCGCTCGGAGGTGCGGCGGTGGCGACCCACAAAGATTGAAGTGCAGATTCCGGCCAATGCCAAGACGGGAGATGTTCAAGTACGTTTGGCATCTAGTGACCCTTTGCCAGACGGATCGTGTTGTGCGGATGTGGCCTATGCGGTGAGCAATACCATGTCGCTGAAAGTGATTCCTCCTATTGCCTATGATCCGCATTCTGGCCCGGTAGGGAGTAAGGTGGTACTTTCCGGTCAAAGTTTTGGGGAGACGGCTCCGAAAGATGGACGTATTTCTATTGGAGGGAAGACTGTCGCTATTGCCCAATGGGCTGATCGGACTATTGTGGTGCATGTTCCGTTAAATGCGGAGTCCGGTGCGTTAGTGTTACATCGTGATGGGGAGGATCGCACGATTGGTTCTTTTGACGTTGTGACGACTGAGGTGAATGAATTTTATCCTCAACGCGGGCCTATTGGGACCTTGGTTATTATTCGGGGAAAAAATTTCGGTATTCATTCTGAAGGTGGCGACACGGCGTATGCTTTTGATTTTGAAGCTGCTAATAATGGAGTGGAGGTTGGCGGCATTCCTGCCGTGATTCATCGATGGTTGGATGATCAAATTGGGTGCCGTTAAGCGCTCAGAGCGGACAGATTGTGGTCAAACGCGGTGGGAGTATTCCTTTTGCTGATGGCACGTGCTGCGAACGAAAAGAAGTTGTGCGATACGTTGCCGGGGAGTTTAGGGTTGTGAGACCGCAGATTCATGACTACTCGCCGAAAGAAGCTGGACTGGATGAAGTGGTTACTATCAAAGGTTCTGGTTTTGGTGAATTTCTCAAAATATCGGAGGCGACCCGATTAACGCTGAATCAGCAAGCCCATTCCTGGAAAAATTATCGCTTGGGCGAGGATGTCTCCAGGACGGAAGTATTGATCAATGGGTTGGCGACACAGGTTGTCTCGTGGAGTGACACTGAAATTCAAGTGCGCGTTCCACGACGACAGGCTTTTGGGATTGGCACTCCGGAAGGCTTTGAGACGGATTTATTAGAAGGTAAGCTCATTGTGAAGCGTGGGTCGTGGGATATGTTGCCCACTGGAAATTGCTGTACTCCTAAACAATGGATCACCATTGTGGGTGGGTCGTTTAAAATTTTGAAACGTGGGCTTCCTGATATGGATTACTGGAATGAGACGGGCCGGGCTCAGTAGGACTTACTCTTCCCAAGCAGCTTGTAGATTGATTATGTGCATTCTCAATTGATTTTTTGATTCTAATAGGACTGACTGACATATGTTGACTGAATGTGTGAAAAATGCTGTTGTGATCTCTGTACTTTTCGTGGTGTGCCTTGTGGGAATGCCGTTGTTTGCATTAGCTCAAGAATCGCCCTTCACGATAGAGCTCCAAGAGAGTCCCTCATCCGGGACGTTGTTGGATGTGCATTTTCAAGATGCGCAACATGGTTGGGTGGTCGGTGCTGGTGGAACGATGCTGCAGACGAAGGATGGGGGTGCGACATGGAAAAAGGCTCCTCGTCGAACCAACGTGTTATTGACGGTCGTCACGTTTGCTGATGCGCAGCATGGATGGATTCTCGG
>QIMB01000406.1 GCA_003233615.1 Nitrospirota bacterium | reverse complement strand
CATTCTCACCATGCACTTGATGATGCTATCGAGCAAGCGGAAATATTTGTGAATCTGATGGAGTGGGAGGGGAAACCTGTTGAGCCTTCTCGAGCACCGCCGCGATAAAGTCAAATCCCGTCTCGAAACTCTTCAAGAAGAACTGAAAAAAGCAGAGGAGCTTGCTAAAGGCAAGGCCTGTGTATATTCGACAGGCTCATTCGGTCGCGGAGAGGCCAGTGTCCATAGTGATTTGGACTTGTTCATCGTTGGTCGTGGAACTAAGGAAGAACGCCATCTCACAAATCTTGACGAAATTTTGATTAAAGCCAAGTTAATAGAGGCTACCAAGGGAAAATAATTTCCAGAATTTTCAGGTGATGGGGAATATCTCATGCATTACACTGTGGATGATCTTGTTGGCACTTTAGGGACACGCGATGACGATAAGACCAATACGTTCACAGCACGGTTGCTTTTGCTGCTGGAGAGCCGTCCGCTTCTAGAAGATGAAGTCTACTCAGAGGTAATCTCCGAAGTAATTGCCGCATACTGGGAAGATTACGATGGTCATGAAGCTGAATTTGTACCTGCGTTTCTTGTAAATGATATTTTACGCTTTGGCGGACTTTCTGTGTAAATTACGAAGCGCGAACTAAAAATGAAAAAGAAACGGAAGCCCAGAAGGCCAACCGAAAGCTCAAGAACTACAAGCTTAAACACAGCAGGCTCTTAACCTGTTATTCTGCTCTTGTGTATCTCATGGCAGTGATGGCAGAACGAGGTACGGTTAGCAAGGACGATGCTACGCATATGGTCTCCCTTTCTCCGACTGAACGTCTTCAGTGGATTCCAACTCAGCCAAAATTTAAACGACTATACAGTAATGTAGAGGGAATAATTTCTCTGTACACAAAATTCTTGGAAAAAACAGGTGAACCTAAAGATAAATTGATTGAAATGTTTATGGACAAAAGTAAAAGCCGGGATGCCTTCCAAAGTTCCAAGGAATTTGGCGATCAGGTATATGAGCTGCTTAGTTCAATGGATAAGGGAAACAAGGTCTTTCGAATCATTGTTGTATAGAAAACAAACACCATGGTTAGTGAGTTCATGCTCATAAATGCTTTTTTCTCGAATGGAAACTTAAATACCCACTGGTAAGGTTCGAGACGTTGGTGAAACCATGTTGGAGAAGAATGGGTGCGGCCAGGTAGCCTCGTAACCCGACTCGGTAATACACGACGGTTTCTTGGGAGGGATTTAATTCTTGGATATGTTCTCTGAGTTCATCCACGGGAACGAGTCGAGCGTGAGGTATATTCGTTTGAAGTTTGTGCAGCTAAAATTGAGGTGTCGGTTACACTATCATGTACAGCTTATTTTTCCGGTTATAGGCCCGTGGGACAAGAAGATTATCCTGCTGCCACTGGGGTTAAGCTTTGTATGTGAATTTTCTCAATAATTTCTTTGAGTTTTTCATTGGCTTTCTCATTTGCAACCTGGCACGTGCCCGCATTTTGATGGCCGCCACCGCCATATGCAAGACAGAGCTCACCGATATTGATCGTTGCACTACGGTTGACGATTGATTTCCCAATGGCGAAGACTGTGTTGTGTTTTTTCAACCCCCACAATACATGGATAGAAATATTACAGCTCGGATACAGGGCATAAATCATAAACCGGTTAACAGCATAAATGGTCTCCTCATCACGTAGATCCAACACAACTAAGTCACCATGGACCGTCGAGCATCGCTGTATTTGCTGTTTCGCTAATTCAGCATGTTCCTGAAAGAGTCGCACACGTTCTTGAATATCTGGCAACGCAATGATGTCATCTATATGAAGTTTTGTACATTTTTCTATGAGTTCCATCATCAACTCGTAGTTAGAGATACGAAATTCACGAAAACGCCCAAGTCCTGTACGCGCATCCATGATGAAATTCAGTAAAGACCAGCCACTCGGTTTGAGAATTTCCCCGATATGATATTGCGCTGAATCGCCTTTATCGACAGCAACCATCATCTCATTCCATTTGGCAGGAAAAGTCCTGTCCCCACCGTAATAGCGATAGACAACCCGTGCGGCAGACGGTGCGTCTGCGTCAATAATGTGATCACTTCTCTCACCCTTATTGCGAATGGTCTCACTCTGGTGGTGATCAAACGCGAGATGGACCCCCTCAACAAATGGAAGATTGGTCGTGATGTCGTGTCCAGAGACCGCAATTTTTCCATCCTGCATATCTTTAGGGTGAACAAACAGAATGTCGTCGATGATTCCCACTTCTTTCAGCAAAACCGCACAGACAAGTCCGTCAAAATCACTGCGGGTCACTAATCGAAATTTTTCAGTGTTCATAGATAGGTACTCCAATACCAGTAAGATTCATAAGGACAGGCCGTAAGCTCGTTAATGATTGATGAGAGTTTAACTAGCCACGTACGTAAGCCCAGTTAGCAGGAACTCATACATATATTCGGCTAAACTGTATAAATCCTGAAGAATCTATTCTAAAAATGAGAAGTGTGTCACACGAGGCTGGCCGTGTTGGAGAATCCAACTCCTGTCAGATTTCAAAATGGTGGCGATCCTCAATCATAGCGTTTGGTTACGAATTGCCGAGGCCTTCTACGAATCAACACATGAACCAAGAGGGCTGATTCTTGCTATTTGTGAGATTG
>QIMB01000473.1 GCA_003233615.1 Nitrospirota bacterium | reverse complement strand
AGGACGAAGAAAATGGTGTTGCAACAAAAACCCTGGAACCCTGGATTGTGGAATCAGACATCATCATCGAAGATGGTGCAGAAGTCACACGAGTACGGGCCTGGATTGAAGCAGTGGATCAGGGAGAACAACAAATTATCAAAGCAGAGTTTAAAATCTATACGGCTGCAACACAGGCCTCAGATGGTTCTTTTAGTAACTACGGCGTTTGGACTTTAAACGTCAAATTTGGAGACCAAATCACAGACTTTTTTGCAGCATCGGCATCCATTGGTTCTGATGGCGAATCCATCATCAAAGTACACGAACGCTTCCCTGAAGGACCCAACTTCACCTCTGTCGTCAAAGCAATCTTAAATAAATCGACCACAAGTGGTTTTGGCAAGGTTTCTTTCCCGGATTGGGAAGGACTTGATTTTAATGCCTGCACAGATCCAGGAAACTGTTTCCCAAGTGTGGTTGAGGCAAGCTATGCCTATGATGCAACACATCTTGCGGTTCAAAAAGAGGGCGAAAATTCACCCACGTTTAAAGATAGAGGGACAATCACAGAAATGACCCACCGTTACGGCATGTTCGAGCATGCAACAGGTGATAATGTCTTCAAAACAAAAAATTTCGGCTTCCCGGTTTTTTACACTGATTCAAACGGATTCCGCAACTATGCTTTTTACGGCGCATGGCAAGGCCGTCACGAACTTTGGGGCGGAGGAGAATCCGGCGTACCCGCGGGCACAGAGGTCACACGGGATGATTTTGGGGCGGGCACTGCAACACAGACCTACACCGTTTCAGAACCTTTTGTCGGAACGCTCGTCAAAAGATCTACAGTCAATGGCGCTCTGAGTGACATTCTCAATATTCCAGTAGAAACCTGGATCAACAAAAACTACAACATCCGCTGGAATCAAACCCAGAACCGCTGGGATTCTTGTGTCAATCCTTCGTGGGATCAATCCGGACAACAGTGCGAAAGTGTCTCAGATTTCACAGCCACTTTGCCGCTACTGGCCCTTAGTGGGGAAGATGATCGGAAATTTGTGAATGTCAATCGTTGGGATAACAATACGCAGCAAAACCTGAACTATCTCTATTTTGCGACAGACTCAGCGGCCACGACCGCTGGAGGAAGTGTCGCAGGTTTCTATGCTGCCGAAATGAGTGGTGAAACAGGACAGCTCACAATGACGAATCCGGCCCAATTTTATACCCCAAGTGACGGTGACGACCTGTGGGTCGATATTGGCGGTTCAATCTACATCGAATACACGGGCACAGGCACAACGGGTTGGTTAGAAAAAATAGTCACCAATTTCGATATGCGCACCTGGACCCCCGAATTCGCCACAGGCGGAAACTTACATGCTGCCTGAGGGCCAAGAGCTGTATATCAATAGCCGTGGCACCAATTACATCGTCAAAAAAATGGGTTCAACAACAACGGTCAAACTCGAAATTCAGACCATTGCCAACCCGCTCAATATTTCGACCTTCATTGCAGCCAATACGGTCTTCAAATCACAGTGGAACCCGGAGAATGACTCCACCTATAGCTTTGATACCGATTCTGCCAGCGCCACCTTTATGAAGTTGGTATACGCCTCCATCGGAGACAATGACAAAGATGGACAGGGACAGGCCAATACAGGGGTCACCGTCGGTGGCGTCGTTACTTCAGGTGCCTGGGGTTTGGTGGCCTATGTGAACACCCTTGAGACATCCACTCAGTTCAACTGGGATTATCCGAGAGAGGGTGAGAACTTCGGAAAAATCACCTATCTGAAGGATGGCGATACCTTTGTTTTACTCGATGACCCCATTCGTCTGGCATCACAGGCATTCACCAATAATGCAGGAGACAGCAAAACACTTTCTCTGCAATATGATGGCTGGATGGGTGGCTTGCCGGATCTTTATGAAGAACTCCGGAAAAAGGATTTTGTCATGGACAGCACGATTTCAGACAAAATCATCAACATTCCCGCCGGAACAGTTGTCACGGATGCGGTGGATTCAACAAAGGAGTATCTGATCAAACCGCTGGAGATCAGTCAGTTCTTAAATCCGGTTTCCGATCCGGGTGGTTTAGGTCTTACAAATGCAGATGCCGTTGATCTGAGTACGGTGCCTAATTTTGTTGAACACGGCATGGGCACGATGCCTGTGGTGACCACAACAAAATATTCGGAAGGGGTTTTGATCGAATAAAGAAAGAATGTTTCATTGCATTTTGAGTATAAGCGTTAGGGGCGTGCATAAATGCACGCCCCTTTTTTTATACTGGGATGGAGATGTTTGTCATTTGGGAGCCCTTCCGATATATTTCTCGATTAGATTCACTGACAAATAGGGTGGATTGATCTTTTTGCAAAGAAACAACACTATATTTCCAGCCAAAATATTATGCTGACACCCTGAAATTTAGGGTGTACCCAGTATGTCATGGCATATCTAAATAGCCTCCAAAATTAAAAAAGACTTTCATATCACACTATGTGTGATATTTTGGGAGTAGTTTGTTAATGATTAAAGAGGCAAAGCCAATACGAATTTAAAAAAATACATGGTTTGTACGTTTTGTGAAACGTGAAAAAATCAGCGACACGCTACTGAAAAAAGCAATAGGCGAAGCAGAAAGAGGAATTATTGATGCAGACCTTGGCGGAGGTGTCATAAAGCAACGTATTGCACGGACTGGACAAGGAAAATCAGGTGGATACAGGTCTATCATAATTTT
>QIMB01000126.1 GCA_003233615.1 Nitrospirota bacterium | reverse complement strand
TGAAGGCGCAGATAGTGTTCTGGCTGCTAGCAGCCATTGACGGTCATGCCAAAAACTTCTCGATATTTCTCTCGCCAGGTGGCTACAGACTTACCCCTCTGTACGATGTGATGTCGGCTGCACCCTGGCCGGAATTTCCAGATCAGAAGATCAAGTTAGCAATGGCTTTAGGCAACAAAAACTATTATCGTCTAAAACAAATCCAGCTCCGGCATTTCTATCAGACAGGTCAAAAAGCGGGGCTACGTGATCAGGATATGGATAGCATCTTTTCCGACCTGACCGTGCGGATGGATAATGCAATTGTGGAGACGGCAGCTTTGGCTGCCGATGCAGGCATGCCGGAATCAACGATTGAGCTGATCCTTGCCGCAGTGAACAAGCGGGCGGGAATGATGCAACAATTGTAAGTGAAAAGGCCTAACGTGTATGCTCGAACTAACTTTTTAGGAATCCTGCAGCCACACCGTGTGGTAAGTGAAATCAATGACCAATAAGTCATCCACCAACAGTTCCGGTATCTGGGACAACCACCATCGTGGTTCGATAGGTGATTTTCTCAAAGAGAAAATCCTCCAGGGTTCAGATCTTTCATTCGTGTCTGCATATTTTACTATTTACGCGCATGCCGCCCTCAAGGATCAGCTCGCTCAGATTGATCATCTCCGATTTCTATTTGGAGAGCCTCGATTCATCCAGTCACTTGATCCTGACAAAACAGAGAAAAAGGCTTTCAGAATTGAGAACGATGCGCTTGCGCTTGAGAACAAACTCCAGCAGAAGCGCGTGGCGAGAGAATGCGCTGACTGGCTAAAAGCAAAAGTTGAAATCAAATCGATTATCAAACCGGGCTTCCTTCACGGCAAGATGTACCACATGGACAACAATGGCGTTCACGAAGCCATCATCGGAAGCTCGAACTTTACGGTGCGCGGCCTGGGTCTGGGCGGTTCTGGTAACAATATCGAGCTTAATCTGGAAGTCGATAGCAACAGAGATCGAAAAGATCTGAAGAACTGGTTCGACGAAGCCTGGAACGACACGGCTCTGGTTGAAGATGTCAAGACTGAAGTCCTGAACTACCTTTCTCTCTTATACCAAAATCATTCGCCAGAATTCGTTTACTTCAAAACACTCTTCCACATCTTCGAGGACTACCTGTCGGAGGTGGAACGTGGTGGGCTTCTTGATGAGAAGACCGGCTTCTTCGAATCTGACGTGTGGGATATGCTCTATGAATTCCAGAGGGATGGCGTAAAGGGTGCAATCAACAAAATAATAAAACATCACGGCTGTATCATTGCAGACAGTGTCGGTCTGGGGAAAACGTTCGAAGCGTTGGCGGTCATCAAGTACTTTGAGCTCATCAACTGTCGTGTACTTGTGCTCTGCCCCAAAAAGCTGGAGGATAACTGGCGGGTATTCCGGGGGGTATTCCGGGATAACGACGTTCGGAATCCACTGCTTAAGGATCGCTTTGAATATGACATACAAGCACACACCGATCTGGGACTGGCAAAGCATTCAAACGTCAATTGGGGGAATTACGGGCTGATCGTTATAGATGAGTCTCACAACTTCCGTAATAATGTACCAGGTAAGGTTCAGGAGGACGGCACCCGCAAGACAACACGTTATGAGTTTCTGATGAAGCAGGTTTTGAAGACGGGCGTGGATACCAAAGTGCTGCTGCTCTCGGCAACCCCGGTGAACAACAGCCTCAAGGATTTGCGAAACCAGTTCCTGTTAATTACACAAGATGAGGACAAAGCCTTCCATGAATCGCTGGGTATACACAGTATTGCCCAGGCGATGAAAAATGCACAAACTCACTTCACGCAATGGGCAGATCCAAAGAAGAACCCGGAACGTAAAGTCAGCCGTCTACTCGACGCCCTGGATTCTACATTCTTCAAGCTACTTGACGAACTCACAATCGCACGCTCGCGTCGACATATCATCAGCCACTACGGGGTTAAGGATATGGGCGAATTCCCCAAAAGACTCAAACCGATAGCCCTGCACCCGGCGACAGACATCAAGGGATACTTTCCATCCTACGATGATCTGCATGCGGCTATCTCAGAATATAAGCTGAGCATCTTCAATCCGTCTGAGTATCTGCAAGAAGCTCATGCTGACCGTTATATTAAAGATGCAGAGAAACTCGCAGAGTTTAACAATCAGAAAAAACGTGAGTCCTATCTGATTGGCATGATGCGCACCAACTACCTGAAGCGGCTCGAAAGCTCCGTACATAGCTTCGAAATATCGATCGACCGAACGATAAAAAAAATTGAAGATCTGTTGCAAAAGATCGACCATTTCGAAGGTAACATCGATGAATACACTAACCTTGATCCTTTCAGGGATCAGGGTGAGGAAGAGGAGGCAGAGCTTTTGGAAAGACTTATGGTTGGCAAGAAGCTCCCGATCAAGTTGGAGCATCTAAGACGCGAGGACTGGAAAAAAGACCTCAAGAAAGATCGCACACAGTTGATCGCCATCC
>QIMB01000138.1 GCA_003233615.1 Nitrospirota bacterium | reverse complement strand
GGCCTCTGAACGGAAAGGTGAATCCTTTTTCGCATCAGCGCCCATAAGAAAATGCACGATCTCAATCAAGCTTGTCTTGCCCGCCCGGTTTCGAGTCTGCCTGTCACTGGACCCCATCTCTTTTTCGGCGATGAGCACATTCATCCCCGGATGGAACTCAAGCTCCTTGAACGACGATAAACTGCTATAAATACGGTGAATCATGCCACCTTCCTGGAAAGGATTCCTTCCTCCATTTCAATCGTTCTAATCATAAAAAGAAAGTCCAGAGTGAGAACGAATCCATCGTAGCTCAGACTCAAATGGCTACTTCTTCTATCTTGGCGAAGTATCTCCTCCCATAGTGAGGAGGCTGTCTTGGGCTGTTCCATGTGCTGAAGAATCCTCGCTCCAACGGTAAGAAGCGCCCGATCCTGCGAAAGATGTTTGGAAGGAAGAATCATGTCTTATCTTCCCGTGGCTCTTCGAAAATATCGCATCGCTCGAAATAGTAGGCCATTACGGTCAAGACTGCTAACTCATGCTCGGGAGCGCCACGGTCTGTTCCACCAGCCCATGCTTGCAATTCAGCGAATATCTGATTGGGTGTATAATCCTCACGCAGCGATTCGTATTTGTCCCGGAATGATCGGGCTATGCGTTCCCCCAAGGTGGCATCGTGCCATTGACTGAAGAAGTCTTCCACCAAAATAGCTTTGATCATTCCTCCCCGCAACAGGGTCGCCACGCTTTCCGATAACGCATTCGCCTCAATTTTTCCGGACGGAATATTCTTCACTGCCTGATCTGGCTGCGTCGGCCTATCCGCCAAGGTTTCCAGCACCACCTGCAAATCCCGGAATCCCAACCTTGCCCTCGTCTCTGCGCTTGGAGCGGCACCAAACCATGTTTCCATATCTTCCAGCGACAATCGGCGAAAAATAACCCGCAATTCCTCCAGGCCCCACGGTTCCAGTGTGATGCCCGGATTCTCTTTCTCGAAATCAAGCAACATCTTTTGCACATGAGGCGGCAGCCCATCGACCGCATTATGGACAAACGCCCATTTGTCAAAATGCTTGGCCCAATGGATTTTGGCTCCCTCAAAATCCTCCAAGATCTTTTTTGTAGCTTGTCTTTCGCTCATTTCATTGGGTGCATAGACCTGAAAGAGCCTCGAAAACCGTCATTTTTGTGGTCACCCCGGTTGCCCCAGGGCCGACAGGCCATAAAGTCTGCCTTATAGGCAAGCCCCATTATTTTTTCAAATAAATCCTGAAAGGCATTTCCCTTTGCCCTGAGAAATACATTCTCAAACTTTGATTCGTAGTAAGCCTGCTGAAGATTCATGTTTAATGGCCTCCTTCTTCAGCCTTATCTCCGCCCCAGATGTGATTGATGGTCTTCTTGGCCTTTTCCTCGAAGAGGCGAATTAAATTCTTATTGGCGGCAACCAGCGTCTGCTCGGTCCCAATTTCGGCGATGATTGTCTGCTGCGTAGCGAGGGGTGGAAGAGCAATCTTGAACTCGCGAATTTGGTGAGTTGTAAGATTCTTAAATACGGCTCCAACTGATTGGGAACCGTGGCTGGCATGAAGGTCTAACAGCGCGAAATATAGATACTCGGGCAGTACGTCTTCACTCAGTTCACGGAGGCCAACGAATCCGTCATGAATGCATGCGTCGATTGCCAAAATTGTTGGTAAGCCCGGATTCCCACTCACAGTGATAATTACCTCACCCTTCTTCATGGGGCGGCTTTTTGTCGCGCCTTCTTCTGTGAATGAGTCGATTCCCGGTGTTGCATACATCCCGTCACGGGTAATATCTGCAACCATTAACCGAGGGACTGACCCTCCAAAGAATCTTGGATCGCCTTGCGGGCGCGGCGAGCTTCCGCGAACAATAGTGCTGACCGTTCCAATCTCCACCATTGGCCAATCGGGGTGGATGGGAATGTGGGGAATGTAGTTGTCGAGGACAGCGCAAGCACCGTCGATGACCTTCTGATAGCCCTCGATTTCCGCCACAATTTCCTTCTGCACCTCAATCGGCGGCAGAGGGATTTGAAATTTTGCCAAGTCCTTTGGATAAACATGAGGTTGCCCCATGCCAACTTGTAGCGCATAGACATTGTGTTGCTTCGTCTTAAGTGAATAGAATAAAAATTTCGTCAGAAGACACTTATCTTTCGGTTTAATGGTTGAGCAGTCGGAGGCAAAAATTGGTTTATCAAAATACGCAACGAAACCAGCGTAAGCACCCGAAGCACTGACCGTAATCGTTTCTCCAACACGATTCGCCTCATTATGGAAGCAAGAGGGTTTTTGCCCACCAGCGATTACAGGAACGCGCCCTTCAACAACTTGGTTTCGAGTAATGGAAGTCCCCTTGGTGATTTCGCACACGTCGCTGAGATTGACTAACGGGAAGGAAGAAACAACAGCTGCTACCTCCCGATACCGCTCACCGCTCAGATTCCACTCGCCGTTCTCGCCGATGCGGCTGCGCTCTACTTTGTGCGCCATGGCCGAAGCCTCGAACTCGCCGGGACCGGCGAGGTAATCGCGCAGCAGGCGAACGGCTTCGGGTAGGTCGTTTTTATCAATGGGACGGCGTTGCGCGCCCAAATTAAAGCCGTCGTTCTCTACCTTCACGAACAACACTGAATCGATGTTTTTCGCGCGCTGCCTGTCCAGAA
>QIMB01000180.1 GCA_003233615.1 Nitrospirota bacterium | reverse complement strand
AAGGTTATTCGAGAGTGGGGACCAGATCTGACTCAATGATACGTGCGTCGTGGGTCAACAGCGTGGCACCAAAAATATGCGCTGTGGCCACGATGATCCGATCAGCCGGATCTCGATGAAAAGTGGATAGAAGGCCTGCGACACCCGCGGCAATAGATGGAGAAATACCAATGCGCGGGACAAGGGGTGGTACCATTGCCCATTCGAGCCAATCACGAAGCGGGAAATTTAAGCGAATGCGGTTCAAGGAATAGAGCTTGGCTATTTCCCATAATGAAATATCTGAGATGAATAACTGGTTGATCAGGACTGGCCTTTTGAATGATTCGGGGTTGTTTTTTTTGACAACCGGGAATTATTGACAAACCAATACAAAGGGAAATGTGTGTCCAGAAGGACTTTCATCTAGGAAAATCGTCCTCAGCTTCCCATTCATGAGCTGAAAGGGTTGGTGAAACAACATCCCCAAGAATAGACACCGTCCCTATCAGTTCGTGTTGAGGAAAACGATGAAGACGGCGGGTGGGAGGGACTAATTGGGCAACAGGTTTTCCCCGTTTAAGAATGGTGATGGGTTCACCCTGCTTGGCCACTTCATCCAAGATGGCTAGGCACTTCGCCTTAAACTCAGAAGATTGAATTTCTTTCATTTGCCTAGTTTGACTGACTAGTCAAATATGGTCAAGTGGAGTTTTTCTATTGGATGGTTAACCGTTCTGGATGAGGAGACAACTATTCCGAAAAAGGGTTCACGCAAAAATAACTTCACAGAATTCGCGCTCAGATTTGGGACAGATTGGGTCGACCTGAAGGAGCACAACCGCAAGCGGAGGCAGGCCTACGTTGAGGATTGTGTAAGTGAAGATCGGCCTAAGATGACCTGAAGATGAGAGGCGAAAATGGGAAGTTATTTTTGTACGAGCCCTTAGTGAAATGCATAGAAATTATCGGTGAGGCGGCTACGAAGATAACGGCGGAGACGCGGGAGATATATCCCGAGATTCCTTGGGGCGAAATCATAACGATGCGGCATCGTTTAATTCATGGGTATTTCGACATTGACCTAGACCGGGGTTGGGACACAATCACCGAAGACCTCCCCCCTTTGGTCAAACATCTTTCCTTCATTCTAGAGTCCGAAAAATAGCGGGGAATAGGAGGGAATAGGAATTTTAAAGGGCCTTTTTGCCGGAACCGGAATGTACCAAAGACCGCGTTGAGGGTTCAATCCCCAGACGGTGGCGTCCGACAGGCGGGCGTTCATCCTGTGAGTGGGGTCTGCCCGTCCCATTTTGCTCGGATTGGGCCACCATGGCGCACTCTTGTGGCGTGGGGGTTGGGGAATTGGGCAAAGAGGGAGAGTCGGCTCACAACCTGAACCGAAATCCTGGGGGGGGAAGGCCGTTGAACCCGTAGGGATTAGGCTGTCTGGAAGAATGTGTCGATGCGGGCCGGTGCTCGCGGTGGCGCGCGGGTGGGCAAGCCCAGGTGGCGCAAAATCTTGATGATCACGGCAGGCTCTTCAATGGCGGCAGGGGCCGCCGCACTGGGGACAGGTGGTGAGGTCGATGGCGAAGACGCGTGTGAGTAATTGGGCCCAGCTCATGTGGGCCCGCGATGAGGCCGCGGGCGGCTCGCCAGCGTCAGTGGTGGGAACCGTGGCCTGGTCCGGGTTACCTGGGACGATCTGGGCCCGCAGGGCCGCAAATGAGATGGAGCCGTGGACGCGGGACGAGGGCCGCCAGACGTTGGAGGAATTCTAGCGGGGGCATGACGAGATGGGTGGTGCCATCGCGAGCACATGCGGTAGTTCATGGCCGTCTCCAGCATAGAAAAAGAACCGATATGGCCCGACTCGTAAGACGGTTGGCATTGCATCAGATTCGGCTGGTCATGTCCTGACTTCATAGTACGATGGTCGACTGGTCGAACGTCATTGGGAATAACTCTATCGCATTTCGTCCAGGAAGTTAAGGCCACGCCTCTCTTCCTACAGAGAAACCGTTTGACTTTTTTATTCGAATGTGGGGCAATAGGGCAGATCAAAAAGAACAAGAGAGTGAGAAAGCATGGAGTTGTGAGGACAGAGCCATAAACTCATGGAAAGTAGAACAGCACTTGCTTTGATCCAAGATGCACTCTAAAACGGGTTGTGCGGCGAGCATAGCTGCCATGGAGAATAAACGCGCATGATAGTCGTCCATGAGGTCGGCGATCAGGACAACGAAGGCATAGAGTTATCGGGCTCTGGACAAATGACGGCTTACGACCCAAAGCGGACGTTCGAGGATAAGATACTCGTCATTCAGGACAATGAGATGTTTAGACAAAGCTGGGGGGAAAAAGAAGCATTTTATAGCAAGGTTTGATAGAATTTGGACTCAATGCCCAATCCTAATTCTTTGTTTTTTTCTATCTTGATTATACTAGCTTCTTTTTCCGTCGAATTGCCAGCCCATGCGGAATTAACCACCCCTCCTATTCCTGCCACCGAAAATCCGACCACCATTTTTGCTGCGGGGGACATTGCGAAATGTGATGGGGAAGAGCCGTGGTTTGAGGAATTACAGGAACTTGTGGGGCTCTTACCTGCTAACTCAGGGAAAGAAGATGATGATGATGAAAGAGAAGGAGAGAAGGACGAGTCATTTTATCAAGAACTTCTAGAACTTGTCGGGTGGCGTGAGGAAACAGATCATTACGCGACCGCAGAAGAGACGGCCATTCTCCTTCACGGCAGAAAAGGTCGAATCCTCGCGTTGGGTGATCTTGGGTATCCCATTGGTTCACCGAAGGCCTTCAATGAGTGCTATGACAGGACCTGGGGGCCGCTCAAGAACCGGACCTTTCCCGTTCCGGGCAACCATGAATACAAGACCAAGAATGCCGTGCCCTATTTCGCGTATTGGGGCCGTCAGGCGGGTGAAGCAGGGAAAGGGTATTACAGTTTTGATCATGGCGGATGGCATATCATCGCCTTAAACAGCAAATTGGAAAAGAAAAAGCATCGGGATACCATTTCCCCTCAACATACGTGGCTCAAACACGATTTAGCCGTCACCAACGCTCGTTGTATCCTCGCCTATTGGCATCACCCTGTTTTTAGCTCCGGCCAACATGGAGGGTCTCGAAGGATGCAGAATATCTTGCAGACGCTCTATGGTTCTGGTGTGAGCGTAGTACTCACGGGGCATGATCATACCTATGAACGATTCGCCCTCCAGAATCCTGAAGGGGACCTTGATGCCACACGCGGCTTTCGCGCGTTTGTTGTGGGCACGGGTGGGGCCCCTTTGCGTCCCCTTAAAACACGCCATCCAAACAGTGAGGTCTTTCG
>QIMB01000279.1 GCA_003233615.1 Nitrospirota bacterium | reverse complement strand
GAAAGGACGGAGTAACACATAAGATAGAGAGAAATGCCTCGCAAATACGGCGAACGAACAATGCGTATCACGCCAATCCACAAGCTTGAAGAATCGGTATCAGAATGCTTCCCTGAAGAGAGATGTGAATTCCCCAAATCAATTCCATGATATGCGTGATACCATTTGAGCAAGGCCAGAATACATCCGACTGCGGCTAATAAGAATATCGCTGACACTAACAAGAGACCCTGAACCCCGACACCCTTGACGGCCATAGCCGTAATCAACGGACCCGTCATGGCCCCAAGGCTGCCTCCCGCAGAAATACAGCCAAACAGTCGGCGAGCTGCATCCGTAGGAAACACATCGGCCATAAAGCTCCAGAACACCGACACAACAAATAAATTGAACACACTCACCCAGACAAAAAAGATCGGGCCAATCGCGTGCAACTCAAGCCCACTGTGCAATGCCACAAAGAAAGCCACCAGGTTCAGAACAAAAAACCCATAGATCGTTGGCAAGAGTCGACGGATGCTCAAATGACCCGCGGCCCATCCAAACAGAGGAATGACGATAAGCATGCAGACAAACACCGCAGAAAATAACCAGGGAAGCGTATGCGCACCTGATAACACCCCGATCTCGTCTCGAACTGGACGCAGAATGTAATAGGCGGCCAGTACGCAAAAGAAATAGAGAAACGACCAGAACAAAGCTGGAAGCTCTTCTCGCTTCACAAGAACAACGCGGCACAATATCGTATGAATGAACGTCACACACGTGTCCTTTATTCAACGAACAATGTAGCCTGTCAGCAACAGCGTGGAAACAAGAATCTGAATTGGAATATGTTACGGAATTTCCAGAACATCAGAAATGCAGGGCATGCCATAGTCGGCAGGACCAGTGACCACACGCAGGTTGGGTAACATCTGGACAGCACCGGCATGATGCGTATGTCCACACAATACGGTCACATGACAATCAGGTCGCGTTTGCATCACGTCGAGTAACACCTCGCCCGCAGCCTGACAGGTAAAATACGGCAACCAATCATCATTGCCCATTTCCCCCTCATACCAACAAGCTTCCTTAAACGGTGGGACATGAATGAGACACATCACCTGCTGATAGGAATCTACGGCCTTTGTTAACACTTCCCGTAGATGCAAGGCAGACTCATCCCCCAACGCGCGAAGCTTTGAGAGGACGGCCTCTCGATCCAACCCCTGAAAATCGCGAATCAATTCCTGATCACTCAGCCTGACAGGAGAGGCCCAATAATCGCCATAGCGCCCATCGCCCCACCCATCATGGCCTATCAAGACCGTTGTGGGCGTAAGTTCCGTGAGGCCTGAAGCAGAAAGATAGTGAAGCCCGGGTTGCGCCACGCACCACTCTTGGACCACACGTCGAACGGTTTCAATCGAGCCATGGTAAAAATCATGGTTCCCCAAGACAAAATACAGTGGCACCTCAATCGCGTGCTGCATGTCATGAAGAAGTTCTTGCAGACAAGGAGTTTCCGCGATATCACCGGTGACAAAAACCACATCCGGGCTGGCAATCATGAATTGACGAAAAAAACTCTGCTCGCGCATGCGGTCGAAGAAAGTTTAAATGAATATCCGTTGCCCACACTGCTCGCATATGAGACGCATTTTAACAAAAAATGAAGGAGTCCGCTTGATAACCCGCAACGACACAAACATCAGAAACAACTGAAAGCTGGTCAATTTCCACAGAACAGATATTTTGTCTTAGTTCACGTCAGTAGCCGAAGAAAAACAGTCATGGTATAACTCTTTGCATGCTGAAAAGGTTTTAAATCTTTGATTAGCTTGCATAAGGGAAAGGGTAGGTCATGACAGGAATATCCGAACCATCAACACCAGGACACGAACTCGCTACGCTGGGTGGTGGTTGTTTTTGGTGCTTAGAAGCGGTATTCGATCAAGTCAAGGGAGTCGACTCGGTCGAGTCAGGCTACATGGGTGGGGGTCGCCCCAATCCTACGTATGAGGCTGTATGTACGGGAACAACGGGGTATGCAGAGATTATCCAAATTCAGTTTGATCCAAACTTCTGGAAATATTTTTTGGTATTCACGATCCGACAACATTAAACCGACAGGGCAATGATGCCGGCACCCAATACCGTTCAGCAATTTTCTACCATTCACCGGCACAAGAAACGACCGCTAAAGAGGTGATAGAAAAATTAACGAAGGACCAACTCTTCGATTCTTCCATTGTGACTGAAGTCATACCAGCTTCGACTTTTTATATTGCTGAAAATTATCACCAAGAATATTTTGTACAGAACCCCTCGCAGCCCTATTGCACCTATCTCATTTCGCCCAAGGTCGCCAAATTTCGCCAACGTTTTACAGATAAACTTAAGTAACCTCACATTCGACATTGGGAATGTTGAAAAAATCCGCCAGCGGCGTTCTCACCATTTCGTTGTGCTCACGTACTGAGAGTACGCTCTGCGCGTCAAAAAGGCTGAGGCCTTTCCTTCGGCAAAGCTCAGCACAGGACTGGACGAAATTTTTTGACCATTCCCTTGGCTACTGGCATCAATTACACCTCGGGCATTTGCAGGCTATGCATGTGATAACATTCAACAGCCACACATCAGAAAACCCGCTGTAACGTATCACGCAGACTGCCCAAGAGGTCGGCTTTCAATGTCGCCTGATGGGGATGTAAAAGAACCGATGTTCTCGGAGGACAATACGGTACGTCAATCTTCTGAACATCAATTGGCTCAGCAACCATCACACTCCCTGACATGGGATCTATACTCTCTATCACTAACTGCACCCTCGACTCCAGAATACAACATTCTTT
>QIMB01000258.1 GCA_003233615.1 Nitrospirota bacterium | reverse complement strand
AATACCTAATTCGGTGGCTAATTTTTCGAGAGTCGGTCGCTCACGGCCCTCACCAAGAATGACCAGCCGTGCAGGGTGTCTGGCGCGAAAGCGTGCAAAGGCCCTTAATAATGTTGGGTAATCTTTTGCTGGCACAAGTCGCCCAACACCTAATATGACCGGAATGTTTTTCGTATCAAACCAGGAATGGGAGATGGGAAGGATTGATTGGGCTTTGATGTGTTCGGTGAGCATTGGATTGTAGATCGTGGCAACCCGTTTTCGTGAGAGACCTGTAAATGATGAGATATCATCAGCGACTCCGTGTGAGACTGCAATCACGAGATCAGCTTGTGGGTACACTTTTTGTATTAATGGCCGTGCAAAGCGCCATCGCCATTTTCTTGATTGTTGAATAACTGTCGACATGGTCGAGCGTTCACTGATAACAATGCGTGTTTGACCAGCTGCTATTTTTTTTGCCCATATCGCGACAAGGTTGGCGTGGGTTTTTGCTGAAAGGAGCGCGTCTGGTTGTTCTTGGCCAAGGTACGTAGCCAAATCAGAAAGGTATCGAATCGTTTTAGGTGGTTTCTTGGGTAAGAGAATTGGGAGAAGCAGATTGAGCGTTAGGGTGGGATTTGCAATGAGGACTCGAAGTCGACTTATCACAGTTGCGGAGGGTTTGAGGGCAACCACATGTATGTTGTGTGGGACGGTATCGAGAAACGCTCCCTTCGTTTGACACAGAAGTAAATCAACCTTGTGCCCTGATGTTGCGAAGGCCTTCGCCAGGTGAAGCATCACTCGTGCGACACCCCCTCCTGCCAATGAGGGAATAAAGATCGCGAGATGTTTTTTTTCTATGGGAGCGGAGCGGTTGATCAGACTGTCTTTCTTTTGGAATATTGGTATCGTTCGAACGAAAGGCGTATCAAGAAAGAAACATGATTACAAATACTTTGTAGGAAAGACTAATTTAGGTATGGTCGACAGCATGTGTTTATTCAAAGTGGCGCTCAAGAAAATTTTTCCAACCGTCCACCCCATTTTTTTTCGAGCAGTCCAGCAGGCTTGTAGCCATTTGTGGCTGAGTGCCTGAGAAAATGCGGGTTCGGCATAACAGTGAGTGTGTGCGTTTGCCTGTTGTAATTGTCCTAACCATTCTTTGGCCCAATTGAGATAGTCTGCGTCAGGGACGAAATGGGATTTTCGCATACGAGAGAGCGTCAAATGGGGGGCAAGGTCTTCTTGGGAAAATTGAACACCCAATTCATGCAGTTGCCTACTGATCGAGTTCTGATGTTTGCCCAGTGATCTGCTGTGGGTGAATTCGGCCATAGACGAGGCATTCAGGAATATTCCCTAGCTTATACTTTTTGGCGAGTCTGACATGGAGTTCATAGTCCTGACAGCGTGGAAAATCATTACGATATCCATATTCTTGTAAAATGGCTGTTCTGGCCATGATCGAACGATTGCTCATGGCGCATCGAAACAGAAATTGTGCATGAATGTCATGTGGCAATACAGGCTGCCGTTTTATTTTGTTGAGCACGTGTCCCTGGGCATCCATCATACGGCACCAACTGCCTATCTGGGCATAGTCAGGATGGAGATCGAGAAAGGCAACCTGTTTTTCGAGGCGTTCAGGGTGAGCCTTATCATCACTATCGAGCATGGCCATATATTGTCCGCGAGCCAGTTCGACCCCTTTGTTTCGAGTTTTGGGAATGCCAAGATTTTCTTTATTGGAGATCAAGCGAATCCGTGGGTCTGTATAGGAGTGGATTTTTTCTACGCTGGTGTCAGTCGACCCATCATCGACTACAAGGATTTCAAAATCTGAAAATGTTTGAGCCAAGATGCTTTCAATGGCTTCTCCAACGTATTGTTCTCGGTTATACACCGGTATGAACACTGTGACTCTAGGCTTTTTGGTATTGACCATCAGGAAAGGTGAAGTATTATTTGACTGGTGGGTTGAGGTCTACCTCAGTTGGTTGACTGAAAGATCGTGTCGAAAATGACATTAGTGTTTGCTACAATTGCGTGTGGGAATAGCTCCACACTTTGCAGTAGCATCTCACTTCTTCACTTGTCCACGTGAGTGTCCAGCAAATCTTAACTAACCCATCGCCTAATTACTATATCCAAGTGTATTGGGATTTTGCAGTATGAAAAATTCTGGATCATGAATGTACGCCAATCTATTCGGCAGTCCTCTCCCTTTTTCCTGAAACGGGTACACTATTTTCTCTCACGGCTGTTTGGCACTCGACTTCAGAAAGCCAAAGGCATTCATTTTGTGACGGTCAATGGGTATCGATTCAAGCGGCTCATTCTCTGTGATTCTTTTTTAGCAACTGAAATTGAAGAACATCTTGAGGTTTTTCGCGAAAGTGGCTACTTTCCTCCTCTAGTGGCGCGATATGAACATGAGATTTGGCTTGAGTATGTTGAGGGTCTTCCGATTCGTTCCGTCGACGAGGCTTTTGTTGTACAAATAGCAGAATTTTATGCAACGGTGTATGGAAAAGCGCCTCTGTTGCTGGATACGGCACAATCGCCCTTTCCTGGTAGACTCCACCAGGATCTTCGTTTTCTTCGCCAAATTCATGTTTTAACCCAGGACTCCTATCGGGATCTTCAATCTGCGGCACATGATTTGATCCCTGAAAAAATCTGGGTCGGTCATGAGTATACCGATCCCGTCCTTAAAAATTTTATTGTGCGGAAAGAGAATGGGCGAATTTGTGTGGTGGATGTTGATGGTTTGGCCGGGAACCAGCTTTTAGGAATCGGCGTGGCTAAAGCCTGTGTTCGATGGCTTGGGCCGTATCGATCCCTGTTTTTTTCCTCACTTGCTGAGCAAGGGGCACCAGATTTTCAGACATATTTCAGCTTTGTGGAATTGTGTTTCCTAGCCAAATGGATGAAAC
>QIMB01000039.1 GCA_003233615.1 Nitrospirota bacterium | reverse complement strand
ACGTGTCGAATGGATTTTGAAAAGTCGGCCCAAAGTTGTCATTTTGGAATTAGGTGCCAATGATGGACTGCGCGGGCAATCGCTGAAAGACTTATATCATAATCTCAAAGCGATCATTCTACGCCTACAGGCTAAGGGCGTGATTGTCGTTTTAGCTGGCATGGAACTTCCGCTGAATTATGGGGAGGACTATACCCGGGAGTTTTCTGAACTGTATGAACGACTAGCCAAGACCTATGATGTTCCTTATATTCCATTTTTCTTAGAAGGCGTGGCAACTCACCGTGAGTTAAATCAAGGGGATGGGATTCACCCAACTGCCGAAGGATATTCTGTTGTCGTACAGAATGTGTGGAAAACACTTCAGCCAATCCTCAAAAAATTGGCACAAGAAGGCTAATGACTGGAGTGAAAAAACTTCAGATAAAAATTGCCTCTCTTTCCGTTAGGAAAGAGAGGCAACAAAAGTGCTTCCTGGAAATGTCGTATCGTTTATGTTTTGTAAATGTCGTAGGCACCATACGCTAAGATAATGGCAATCATTCCATAAAACATGCCCGTAATTCCCTCGTATCCGCCACCTGGAGCATTGGCCATTGCTGGAGCTGCCACCGACATGAACAACGCTGTCAATGTGATAATCCGATTCATACACATACCCTCACTTTCTGACTAGGAGAATCTTGATTTGATAGCTAGATTCCTTAACATACTCTCTTTGTGGATACCTGGATTGTAGACAATTTTATTTCTGGGAAGCAAGCCACCTTTCGTGAAAAATATTCCAATACTTACAATTAGGTAGTAACGCGTATATTTTAGATGATTTCTTACGACATTGTATTCTTCAAATAGGATGGCTGAATAAATAAATGAAGGGGATGAGAAGAATCATGTATTCGAAGTCAGCCCAGGCTTCAAGGTTCGAGTCGTGAATGCGATCCATCACAGAATGGGGGTTTTTTGCTGTGTTTGCAGCCACACCAGGCAACTTTTTTGCTTTCTTTAATTTCTACTTCAATGGGAGAAACATCTGACACAAAAAGGTTGGGTCTTTGATCTGCCGCATTGACACCAATAATAGGTACCGGGTTTCATGTCCATGATATACGGTGTTCGTTGCGGAATAACGATAGGGTCGGCCATGCTTTCCTCCTTGATAGTTATTTAATAAAAAAGTATGTGTTGTTATGAACAAACCACTATGGGCCTGTTGAATATTTTACTCCCATGCCTCGTAAATGTCCGAGGTACGATTGACGTCAACAGCCAAGGGAATGTTCAAAAAAGTTCGTCCAGCAAGGCCGCAGCCATTTTGACGCGCGGAGCGTACTCATAGTACGTGAGCACGGCAAAAGGGCGAGAACACCGCTGGCGGCTTTTTTCAACATTCCCATTATCCACATCGGGCTTGAAGACCCTTGGGACCTAAGGGCGTCAGCCAGAGAAAATCTGCAATACCATTGTGGAGTTCCGCCTGAACCTCTTCCTCTTTTGAGGGATCCCACGCTACTAAATAGATGGTCACAATCTTTACATCAGGCTGGGTGCTTTTCACACGTTTGGGAATGGGAATACGGTATTGAATATGGCCTCCTCCTGTATGGCTGACAAGAGGGCCTTCTGAAGACGATTTGAGGTTCAAATAGTTTCTGATGATCTGTGCCATACCTTCATCACGAAAGATAGATGCTTCAAAAATGCGACGATACACATGATCTGGTAACCCGGAATGGCAGGATTCAATTTGTTCAAAGATCAGGTTTTCATATTCTGTGTCATCGGTCACGAGCGTGCCTATGGGCCACTTTTCCATTTCGGAATCTTCCATCGCCTTGATTAAGCCTTGGGTGGCAACCAATCGCACCAAAGGGCGCGGGGGATTCAGCGCCAACAAATCGAGTTGATGAGATTTGGCAAACATCACCAACGGTTGGTAGTCAGCAAATTCGCCCCCCCAATTCTTTTTCCAATGGGATTCCTTTTGTAATTGCTCGAGGGTCGTTTCCGGGTTGTGAATATATCGATCCAAACCGGGTTGTCCATCCCAACTAAACATTTCCATAGCTAAGGTGGGTTGACGTTGATGTGCAAGAAGGATGTTGAGAATAGTTTGGGTGGCTTCAAGATGTGATGGTGTGTAATGTTCCTCTCCAATAAAAATGACATCGGCTGCTAACAATTGAGGAACCAGATCATCAATCGTCACGAGCCTGTGTTCAGCAACATTGTGAATTTGGCCGACCTCCAACGTCGGTTGGGCTTGAAGCGTGGAACATCCGAAGAGTCCAAAGATACACAATGCACGTACGATAGGTTGGTAGATTCGTGGTCTGAATCGAGAGAGTTTCATAAGGTTCATATGGAGCATGATGTAACATCGTCACCCCATCGCGCAATATAGCTAAGGGCTTGCGAAACAATAACTTCCCAGAATTCGCGCCCAGATTTGGGGCAGATTGGGTCAATCTGAGGGCGTACAACCGCAAGCGTAGCCAAAGCTACGCTGAGGATCGTGCAACTGAAAATTGACCCAAGATGGCCTAAAGATGGGATGCGAAAATGAGAAGTTATTGTTTCGCGAGCCCTAAGAGGAAAAGTTTTTGTGCTATTCGGTAAGGGTGGCAATTGAGATTGTATTTTGGGTATATCTGTCGGGCAGCTGTGAACAAGAAAATTGTATGGGAAGTCAGATGTTGGATATACAAGAATTTCGATTGCGAATAAAG
>QIMB01000365.1 GCA_003233615.1 Nitrospirota bacterium | reverse complement strand
CTCATGTGTGGCTTGATTGACCCCAATAGGTTTCTTTCCTGAAAATATACGCAGTATATTGTATATTCGAAAATGAGTAATCCTTCATGCACGAACACGAAATAATGAAAAGATCTTGTTGATGCCCATTATGGACCCCATACTGAACAATCCAATCTCAGAAGGCGATTGGGTTCGCGAATCAGGGTTCGGTCGGTGGTTCCTGACGACCGATACATGGTTTCGTTATGTCTTGAGTGAGGCTGTGTGTGATCTCAAACAGCTCCTTGACAACAGAATTCATGGAACACACCAAATATTAGATGCTGGTTGTGGGCAGGGTGTCGCGTTTGAGCTTCTGGAAGAACACTTTCACCCAAGAACAATTATAGGGGTGGATATTGATAAAGAACAGATGAGAATGGCCCTGGAAATGGCGAACCGCTGTCAGTGCGAAGTCAAGTTGGAAAGTGGAACGGTCTGCAATCTGAATATCCCGGACAGCTCTATTGATATGATTTTCAGCCATCAACTTTTTCACCATGTCTCGGATCAGGCCAGGGCCTTAGAAGAATTTTATCGTATACTCATGCCGGGTGGTGCCATACTCATTAGTGAGTCGTGTCGTTCATTTATTCACTCGTTTCTCGTGCGTCTTCTTTTTCGGCATCCTATGCACGTTCAAAAAACAGCCGAGGAATATGTTGAACTTGTTCAATCCATCGGCTTCAAGATTGACGATACTGATATTCAGACCTCAAGACCCTGGTGGTCATGTGAAGATTATGGCGTGAGAGAAAGAATCGGATTACCCCACAAGCAACAAGAGGTGACACAAATCTTGATGATTGCGAGAAAACCTTCCTAAGGGGCTTGGAAAACAATATAAAGGATTCACCCTGCGGGGTGATCCAAGCTAGTCGCATCGCACGTTCAGGCCATCTTGGGCTGACCTGCATTCACAAGTTCTCAACGTAGACCTTGCTCCGCCTGCGATTTTTTACTCTCTCAAATCGACCCAATCTGCTCCAAATCTTGTTGTGAATGTGTTCAAGGTATTTTCTCTCACGCCTTTATCCTAAAAGCGGCAGTTGCGCGCGAAAAAGCTGTGCAAGCGCATAGAGAATGTACACATTGCGTGGTCACCTTGTAGGTGATGAGTCAATTTTTACATTTTCTAGGTGCGTCAAGGGGTTGTGCAGACTTTCGTGATCCAACTGCTGTTTTTAGGTTTATTGAATGGAAGGGACAAATCTCTTCTTTGACCGTGGCAAGATGTCTCTCCTTGGTCGAAATGGCAAGAGCCTCTCACCATCGCATACGCAATCACATGTATGGACGACAACATGAGGAGCTTGGGGGGATTTTCGCATTGTTCACTCTCGTGCTATATGATATCATTTTGATATCATAGCAGTGAAATCTCACATGAAGGGAGGGAAGGATGGCACAAGTCCTGGTGCGACAGCTTGATGGCAAAGTCGTGGAGCGCTTGAAGAAACGAGCCAAAGAACATGGCCGCTCATTGCAATCAGAGGTCAAGACAATCCTTGAAGAAGCCGTGCCGGACTATGAAGGCGCCTGGAAACGGATTGAACGGTTTAAGAAACGTTTGAAGCAGTCGGGCAGGACGTTCAGTGACAGCGCAGACCTTCTTCGAGAGGATCGCGATCGGTGATCCGGTATGTGGTGGATGCCAGCGTGGTCGTCAAGTGGTTCCTTCCAGAAATATATGCTGAGACAGCAGGTTTTCTTCAGAACTCGGTCTGCCAGCTTCATGCCCCAGCCTTTTTTGTGCTAGAGGTGGGAGATGTCCTCTGCAAGAAAATCCGCCGGCAAGAACTCATCAAGGAAGAGGGAGATGCCATTCTTAAAGAATTGTCACACCTACCGATCCAGAAACATCCCGATCAGCGATTGTTCCGACCAGCGTATACACTAGCTGGTCAAACGCATCGAAGTCTGTACGATTGCATGTATCTCGCTCTAGCTGAAACGATCAACGGACAGGTCGTAACCGCCGATCGAAAGTTTTATGCGGCAATAACCAAAGGACAGTATGGCCAACGAGTGCTTTGGGTCGAAGACCTTGTAATGCCAACATGATAATGAAAATATTGATATGAGACATAACCTCACTTGCTTTATTTCTTGAGTCGTTTGTAATAGGTTCTACTAGGGCCCTTCTCTTTATTCTCACTGAAATAGCCGTAATAAAACAAAAACACAATTGGCATTTCTCGTCCCTTCCAGGAAGTCTTCTAGATCCTTTAACTGATATGGTTTTATATCACCACCATGTCGAGCTCGAGTACAATGGTTTTTTAGAACCTGAATCTCAGGCTCAAAAGATGAATCCATTGGGAAATGAAACGGGCCTCTTCTATTCTCAATCTTGTGTCGCAACTCCCTATTTTGTGAATAGAAAAGGATTCTGCGAATCTGAAAAAAACTCAGAGGCCCAAAGCTAAACTCCCTTGGGAGAAAATCCTTCAATTCTGACGCATGAGTCCAAACCTTTTTATTGAATTCATATTCCACAGCTTTTTGATAGGAGATCAGGGCCCAGCTTGGTCCCTGCTCCTTAAACGGAGCTGACGACCACAATTGTGCATCCACCAAATACTTCACAGTTTCCTCGCAGAGCGTACTCATGAGAGAAGCATAATTCTCAAAAAGGTAACGGCTTGCTTTGTCGCGTGCCAAGACAAGGGTCGTTCCTGTGATGGTTGCTATTCGTAATGCCTCATATTCCAGGGTTTTCTTACCCAGTCTATTGCGCAATTCAATAATTGTCCTGTATGCACTTCCTCGCAGGGAATCAT
>QIMB01000127.1 GCA_003233615.1 Nitrospirota bacterium | reverse complement strand
TCTCGAACGACCTTTATCTCCCTTACAAAAATGGGACCTGAATATTATCGGTCGGTGGGCTCGTGCATGCAAGGAATTGATATTCGTGTTGGTGACGAAAAAACAGGCACTCCGGTAAAATCAGGTGAAGTCGGCGAAGTGATTATTCGAGGCCCTAATCTTTCTCCTGGATACTGGCGCAATCAGGAAATGACCGACCAGGTGTTTCGAGATTCACCCCAAGGAATAGAATTTCGTACAGGCGATTGTGGAATTATCGATGAGTCGGGCAATCTCTTTATCACAGGGAGAATGAACGACCTCGTCAATGTGGGTGGGTACAAAGTCAATCCTGTAGAAGTCGAAAACGTAATCGCTCAAACTGCAGGAATAGAAGATGTCGTTGTAGTTGGAATGTTCGGTTGGAAGGGAATAAGTTCAGAATCTCTCATCTGTTTGTATGTGGCCGACGAAGTGATCGATCCGGTGACCATCATTTCGAATTGCTCGCTGAAACTAGAACACTACAAGGTCCCGAAGGAAGTGATTCGGGTAAACTCGATTCCACGGACAAATACAGGCAAAGTCAAGAGATTTGAGGCAGCTCAGTCTATTAAAAACTTAGGTACTACATTGTAAAGCGGAGGTTTCGATAGTCCATTGTTACAAGGTTTGATTCGAGTCCCAAGATTTTTGTCGGCCGGAGAATTGGCCATGGGCCCGGGAAGCATTGGAGTCCTCCGGGCTTTGGCAGCGTCTCGAGTGGCGGTTCTGGTTAGCAAGTCAGTAGGTGAAAACCAAGGATTTGTTCAGAAGATAAAAAAGTCTCTTGGACCCCAATGTCACATGATTCATCAATTCTCTTCGGGGGAGCCAAATCTCGCGAGGTTATCTGACGCCATTGCCCAGGTTACTGAATTTGGCCCAGATTGGATCGTGGCGATCGGAGGAGGCTCCGTCATCGATCAAGGGAAGATGGTATGGGTATTCTATGAGCACCCGGACCTCGATACCGAGCGAGCCGAAAGATTCGGCGGTATTCCACCTTTACGAGGAAAGTCCCGCTTCGTTGCAGTTCCTACAACTGCAGGATCGGGCTCCGAAGTCAGCTCGGCAGCAGTTTTCCAGAGTGAGACCGGCGAAAAAAAATTCTGGGTTTCTCACCAAATGCTACCGGATATTGCAATCCTAGACCCTCAGTTCTTGGTGACATGCCCTGCAAACGTCACAGCATGGTCGGGACTCGATGCGCTAGCCCACCTGATTGAAGGTTATGTTTCGACCAACAGCCATCCTTTTCTCGATCGTCAAATTGAAGGGGCACTTCACCCGTTATTTGAAAACTTAAAAACCTGTGTGGACGAACCAGAGAACTTAACCGCCCGCGGGGACATGTTGCATACGGCGACCATTGCTGGTTGGGTGCAGAATCAAAAAATCCCGGGACTAGCCCACGCCATTTGCCACCAACTCGGAAGATTTGATATTCCACACGGCTATGGTTGTGGCATTCTCCTGGGAAGCTCCATCCGCGCTAACGCGTCAAACTCAGAGACTGCCATTCGCTACGACCATCTAGCTCATCTTTTGGGTCTGAGCGGGTACGAGGATTTGGCCAAAAAGTGCGATGATTTTGTGGCTGCATTGGGTCTCTCCAACAAATTGTCGGATATCGCCAACGTCTCACGAGACGAAATCTTGCAACAGCGGCAGACCATCGCGAAACAAGACGACATTTGCAGCCGATTTAATCCAAGAGTTGTCGAACCCGATCTCGTAGAATCCATTTTAGAGGTCACTGTTTAATCATGACAATTCAAGGGGATATTGAACGACTTCTGAGTTTTCCACCCTATAGCTTGCCCAAGGAAGAGAAACGTCCGCTTTTCTTAAATGCGCTCAATGCATCTCATCTCCACCATTTTGAACATTGTCCTGCCTACAGAAAATACTGTGAAAGGCGTGGTGTTTCCAGTCAATCACATTTTGATAACCTTCTGAAATTTCCTTACCTTCCTGTACAGGCGTTTAAGCATAATTGGGAATTGTTGCGTTCGGTGGAAAAAAGCGATATCAAAGTCACTCTCCAGTCGTCCGCGTCCAGCGGTATACCAAGCCAAGTTCTCCTGGATAAAATCACCACCAAACGACAGCGGCAAGCCTTGGCGACTGTCCTTTCCACCGTGCTGGGGGCAAAACGACAACCCTTTGCGATCCTGGATGTCGATCCTCGAAACGCAAGTCAGGCTGCCATGGGAGCACGCGGTGCGGCCATCCGGGGATTTTTGAATTCGGCTTCTAGCTCCATCTATTTTATGAACTCGGATGAGAACGGAAAACTCACATTTTGCTTAGACGAATTCAAGGCAACTCTCCAAAGCCACGTCCAGTCGGGATGGTTATTTTTGGTTTCACCTATGTCCTTTATGTTGACGCAGTGGCAAAACTCTTAGATGAAAATTGTCGGTTTGCTTTGCCAAAAGGATCAAAAATCGTTCATATCGGAGGTTGGAAAAAGCTAGAGGATCAGAAGGTTGATCGCGATGTCTTCAATCAACAAATCAGTCAACTCTTTGGGATCCCAATTCACGAGATCATCGATTTTTACGGATTCACCGAACAGATGGGTATTACCTATCCCGACAGTTGGCATGGCGTCAAGCATGTGCCAAATTTTGCCGAGGTGATTGTCAGACACCCTGAAACGTTAGAACCTATTGATGATGGGGAAGTTGGAATTTTGCAATTTCTTACGCCGTTGCCCCATTCCTATCCAGGAATATCCGTGTTAACCGATGATCTTGGAGTAATCACCGGGCGCGAGGAGGACGATCGCGGTTGGCACGGTACACAATTCAAAGTTATTGGCAGACTAAGGAAGGCCGAAGTGAGAGGATGTGGCGATATCATGGCTGACAAGATTGCCTCATCAAACACAGTGTCTGGCAATGTCCCTAAGCAGAAGATCCAGCGTCAAGACTTCAACGTGAGATTGTTTTTAAGTCACGAGCAGTATCACGGTCCAAGAGACTTAAATCAAAGCGTCGAATTGAGTTCTCTACCCCAGGTCAAAAATCTTGGCGCACTCTGTCAAGAATTGAAGGATCGGCGAGTCAAACTGGAAAATTATGGCGTCGACGAGCTCGTAGCGCTCATCGCTGCGGCCTCCAGACGGTGGTTTGAAGACGAATCCCCCGTCCTACCCCT
>QIMB01000049.1 GCA_003233615.1 Nitrospirota bacterium | reverse complement strand
CGAAACAACTGAACATGTTACCCTATCACGCTTCAGTCATTCGAGAGTCAATCGCCCAATTCTCGAACTCAAGATATATACGATTGAATCTAACGGTCTTCATATAGATAAGCTGAACAATGGATACGTACGGCACATGCACGTTCACGATCGGTGATCCAATTCGGCTACAAGGGTTTCCTGATGGGGCTGCCATTCCCTGGTCTCAGGACGAGAATGTCCATGAGCGAATGAAGAGCGAAATAGAAGACATGTACGATGTGTTCAACGATGCAACCTACCCGTATGAAGATTATTATAAGTATGTGGAAATAGGATTTGTACGTGGCATCACAGAAGCACACGCTGTGAATGAAGCTGCAGCAAACTGGGCTGGACTCAAAGTGGTGGCTTCGCTAAGTGCCTTGTACAGACTGGATCTTGACCAGAATGAAGAAAGCATTATGGCATCGTATATTGATATACTCAAAGACCATCCATCGGCTTTGAACCTATTGTATAAAGCTGGGGTTGATATTGGAAAAAACACTATTGACAATGGCGACAATCGGATCAATACAACGAAAAAGTCGCTTGATACGTAATTTCTCGAAAGGACCAGTATGAAAGCACACAATACCCCTTTGAAACGTGCTCTTATCTCAGCACTCTTATTCTTGAGCCTGATTGGTTGGGCACCGATGGCCTTCAGTGCCCTCCAAGGTGAATACGAGATGATGGAGGGAGAACCATCCTTACACGAATCAGGAAAGGTCATTTTTCTGGAATTCGCTGATTTCTATTGTCCGCATTGCCACATGTTTGAACGTGTTGTTGTTACCAAGTTACAGCAAGAATTCGGCGATACATTTGAATCGCGCATGATCGGGTTCCCTGTCATGCCCGGGAAATTACCTACTGTCTTTGAAATGTACAATCAAGCCGTCACGATGGGCAAAGGCCAGAAAATGAAAGAAGTCCTCTTCCAATCCATTCATGACAAAGATATTCAAATGTTTGATAAAACCATCCGTACATTGATTCTCAAAGAAGTGGGATTGGATAGAACAGAATTCGAAGCAGGCCTGGCGAGTGGCAAGCCGTTTCAAGCATTAGGAAAAGGGAAACAATGGGGTGAGCGCATCAAGGTGACGCATACTCCCACCGTGGTATTGGATGGTAATATTCGAATTACTAATCTCACATTTGACAATCTGAAGATCGTGATTCACAGTATTCTCGAACAAGACAAAAAGTCTTAAAGTCTTTATTCAATTTATTGGCGCGATCCCTACAAAAGGAGAACCGACATGGGCAAGAAAAAATCGGATGGGGAGTTTTTCCCAGAAATGAGTGAGATATTGGAAGGCATGCAAGAACTCATGTGTGACGAAGATGGCAACCCTTTGACTCCCGACCACCCGCAATACAAAAAATTTACGGGCCTTATCGAAAATATTGCCGAACGCGCACAGCGGCAGAATCAAATGGGCCCTTCAACATCCGGGCCTCACGGCACAGCCTAACGCCGTTATATCATTTATGCTTTTTGTGCAGGGCACATACCCTTAGAAAGATGCCGCGTTATGACAATAGATCTAAATAGTCTAGAGAGGATTAAGACTTTTATTGATTTCATTCTCCAGGCCAAACAAGATAGCGTCGAACTGTCTTTTGTGAGTACTCCCACCGAGCATGGGGACAACATTAATGTGATGGCCACTATCAACGGAGAACGTGTGGGCCATGGACTTGTATTTTGGTGTGGGCCATGGACTTGTATTTTGGGATGTAACCTTTCTCCAGGAACGTGGACTGGTCGACATGCTTGACGAAGAAGATGAAGCGTTGGGACTCAACATCACCGATGGGATAGTGGAAGATGCTGAAAAAATTCTTGCGTTTGTCCGAACTGAATTAGATACCCACGGGCTCACGCCGCGTGGCACTTAACATTCAAACTCAAGCTCCAGGTACCCTTTGTCCAGTCGTTCTTGATGGTCCACATATCGCCGGTTCACCGCCTCATGCAACCCAGCGGTCGAGGAGAAGAACCCTGTGGACCACAGCACCGCCCCCCAGTAGCTCCGCTTCAGCTTGGAGTACAGGAGACGAAGTTGCCGGCTCAGGCTTGCTTTCATCTTGCCCACAATGCGCGACACTGCATATGTCGGAGGAATCACCAGCACCACGTGAATATGGTCAACCTGCATACTCCATTGTTGGACAGTCACATCCAGATGATAGTGCGGGATCTGAGCTAGATGTTCTTCCAGAAATATTTTGATCGCCCCCCCCGCAAAATGCGTCGACAATACATGGAGATCCACACGACATAGTAGTGATGCTGATACGCCCCATGGAGACTGGGGCGAACTTCCATCCACGAGTATGCTTCATGTGGCAAGGAGGCCCCAGCCTCCTGCGGGGAGCACTTTCACCCACTGGCTCACGCCCCGTGGTCATCCGCGCTGGCTTTGATCGGCCATAAATGCCCGAGGAGCAATCAACGTCAACAGTTAAGGGAATGTTCAAAAAATCATGCTAGCATAGGCTGCGTAGAGGATTAGGCGCAGGGTGAATGTGTTCTTTCCCATTTCTTGCATAAACTCAATCAGTTGAATTGAATTCTGGACATTTCCGCGTGACTCTGGTAGAACATG
>QIMB01000084.1 GCA_003233615.1 Nitrospirota bacterium | reverse complement strand
GAGGGGAGGGGGGAACCGCGAATGTAAGCTAATAAACGCGAATGAAGAGTGGAAGAGGTTGAGCGCGGATGAGAGGATGAGAGGAGGGGGTCAGCACGCCTGTGAAGGCTATCAACAGGTAGGTGAAAGTCCTACTCTAATCCTTAACCTATTCGATTAGAAAGAGACGGTAACTGCGAGATGGTGACATCTGGTGGGGAGTAACCCAACCTCTAATCAGCAGTCCGAAATGAAAGTGAACCTCATCTAATGAGCCCCGATAATCCATACTCCATGAAACCGATCCTCTTGACCCCAGGAGAAGGTCGCAGGGGCTGGATGAAACTTGGCAACGATGCGTCCCTCTCTGAGGGGAGCCAGAATCCAAGAACAATAGGTGCTATGTGTCCAGCCATCGTCATGGCGGGGTCCGCGAGGTCGGAATGCTGAGAAGTGTGATAGAGACAAACAGGGAGATCCTTGCAGATGTTTCAAGGTTATCCAGAAATGGAGAACTTGAAACAACCCACATCGCAAGCTGTAGAAGCAGCAAGGGTGTGTGGATCTGTGAGGAAGTCGGAGGGGCTCATAGTAGTGATGAAGGCTTTGTAATAAAGCACGGAGCGAAGGAGCCCTACTTAGTAGAAGTGAACAGAGAAGGGAAGGACATGTGATGGCTGGAAACCAGATAACAACACAGAAGGTGAACTTGCGAGTAAGCAAGTCGCCTAAAGTTCGGAAACTTCAACGGACACTATATCAACAAGCGAAGAAGAACCAAAAGTGGAAAGCGTGGAGCCTCTACTCTGATCTATGCCGCCCTGAATTTATTGAGGAGGCAATGAGCCGAGTCCTTGAAAACAAAGGCAGCAGCGGAGTGGATGGCTACACAGTAGAAGCCATGGATGCGGAATGGGAGGAATTCCGCGACCGCATCCAAGAGGAACTGTTGGATAAGACGTATCGTCCTAGTCCAGTGCGCAGGGTGAGCATACCAAAAGATAATGGAGGCATCCGCAAGCTGGGAATTCCGACAGTGAAAGATAGAGTGGTGCAGATGATACTGGTGCTTCTGTTAGAGCCGATTTTTGAGGCTGATTTTCATGACGAAAGTTATGCATACAGACGAGGAAAGAAGCCGACAGAGGCAGTAGAGAGTATAAGCAAAGCCCTCTATTTTGGGAAAACGATGGTGATTGAGGCGGATCTGAGTCAGTATTTTGATACAATCGACTACGAGCGCTTGATGAAACTCATCAAGGGAAGAGTGAGTGATGGAGCTATTTTAGCACTGATCAAACTTATCCTAAAAGTTCCAGTAATCGAAGAGGGTGAAAACGGCAAAAAGAAGACGATATCGAATGAAAACAAAGGAGTGCCCGCAAGGAGGTGTAATAAGCCCATTGCTGGCGAATTTGTATTTAGACGCGTTGGATAAAGCTGTGAATGCCCTCGATCCGAGTCGTGTGAAAATGGTAAGGTATGCGGATGATTTTGTCATCTTGCTCAAAGGCGGTTTAGAAAAGGAGATGTTAGAAAGGTTGAAAAGCTGGCTTGAGAAAGCAGGGCTGACGCTCAATCTGAGTAAAACCAAAATAACTGACACGAGAGCAAGGGGCAAAATTGAATTCTTGGGGTTTGAGCTAAGCGAGAGGAAATCTGTGCGGACAGGTAATCGGTATATCCATTGCCAGCCAAGCAAGAAGTCACGGCAGAAGTTCAGAGACAAGATGCGCAAAGAACTGAACCATTGGACAAAATGGCGAAACACCGAGCAGACGGTAAAGCGAGTGAATAGGATAACGCGAGGCTGGGGGAACTATTTTCACTATGGAAATAGCAGCTCGGTCTTCAGCTCAACGAACAGCTGGCTATACCAACGAGTGAGGATATGGCTGAGGAAAAAGCACCATGGGCAGAGTGTTGGGAAAAGCATGTATGTTAGATTTCCAAGGGAAATGCTGGCAACAGAGCTAGGCGTTTACGCCTTGCCCCAACAAGCCAAATGGAAGCAACAGGAAGGTTGAATTCGATAGTGAGTTGAAGAACTACTTCGGAAAGCCGGATGCGGGAGAACCGCACGTCCGGTTTGATGAGGGGGATGGCTTCCATTGGGAAGCCATCCCTACTCTACGTCAGCATATTTTGACAAATATCATAACCCATTGCTGGTCAGTGTCTTGCAGTGATTTGTCAATGCGTAATTATTAGAGTTTTCGACAAATTTGGACGCCAAACGCTATCGCTGAAATCGAACGGTTCCGCCACCCCCGTGGGCAGGTGAACTTGCAGGTATGCTTTAAGCGCTTGGGGTTGATTGGTCGGTTTAGAATGACGATGATCATCGTTGGTGATTTTGACGCATACGACGTTGCACCCCTATGAGGGTGTCCAGTATTAAGTTGGTTTTTATTTCGTATTCTCTTTTTATGTTTGTGTGACTGGACGGGTTCGACAGCTCCTGTGTTTAGCTGCTCTTTTCTTTTAGCCGCCTCTCTCGATGACAGGTTGATGGTTCGAATTTAATTTTCCAGGTCATTTTTGTCAGTAGCCTTTCTCTGCATTATCAGCGATCACTCTGGGGATCCTACTCCTATCCTTACGTCACTTGTCTCTTTTTAGTGATACAGCGGTGAGTATATACGACCTAATTCGGTCCGCAGAGAAAGCGGGGGGAGTGGCCACTCTAGTCCTCGGGTCATTCCAAAAATGGACAAACCAGGTGCAACTTCGATCGACTCCCCGCCACTTTCAAATTTTGTCATGACTTGGCTTTTTGTTTTTCCATGTTTAAATATTTCTGTGTTTTCCTGAATGATGAAATTTTGCTTACTGGATAATGTTACGTTCTATTTTCTGTCTTGAACCGTATAATCTATCATGAATCGGCAGGCTCCATGGCGATCAAACCTAGGTTTTCTAAGGTGGTCTGCCCTGTTGATAGTCGCCATAAATCGACCATCAGCATTCGTGCACAGGCGACCACGGCTTTCTTGCGTGTTGCTCCACGAACTTTGGCATCTTCGCCAAAAACATGAGGAAATTTTTTAAACCCACGCCAATTGGGGTTCCAGTTACTGAGTCGCCAAACGGCCTCTACGAGTTGTTTGCGGATGCGGCGATTGCCACGTCGGTCAATGGCTCCCAGTCTTTGATTGGGACCTGAGCTATTTTCACTAGGACAAAATCCCGTGAAACTCGAAACTTGTTGACGATTGTTGAAGCGGGTCCAGTCACCAATTTCATTTTCAATTACGGCATAGGTGAAGGTTCCCAAACCTTTTGCTAAGGATTGCTCAGGGCGATCTTCTTGGATTTCCCGATGAAGCTTTGTAATTCGTTGATGGAAATTTTGAATAAATTCTTGCAAAGGGGCTAACATCTCCAAAAGCCAGGGGTCATGTTGTTCAATTTTGAGGTGGAGTTTTTTCCAAGTTACCTTACCCCAACATGTGCCTGAGGTTTCATAAAAACCGTAATCGTGCATCAAACTGCGCCCGCTTCCTTCGAGCATTTGACGATTTTTCTGAAGAGTTTCGTATTGTCGAGAGAGGGAGCGACGTTGACGCGCGGCTTCGCCCAAATCACGTACGATACTAAAACGTTTTTTATCGCCGTTATGCTCGTAATCCCAAAGCCTCTGAGCCAGAGTGTTAGCATCAGATCTGTCGGTTTTGCGTTTGTCGTCGAGTTTCGTTGGCGCGATGGTGATAGAGTATGCGCCGAGTGCAAGCAAATCGCGTTCAAGGTAGGGACCAAATCCGCAGGCCTCCTGAACGCAATGAACCTTGTGGCCAAGTGAGATAAGTTCGGCGACTAAGGAGCAGAAGTCTTTGCGGGAGTGTTTATTGAGATAGCGAGGCTTACCTCCATCGATGACAACGGAGATGGCGAGAGCGACTAATTCGACATCGATGCCGAAGTGAAAGAGTAGTTTTTGCTCGGGATTTTTCTTGAGTTCGCGAGCGATTACAGGAAATTGATCAAGCGGACGGGTATTCAGTGTGTATTTTTTCATAGGCTTTATTTTCATATGCAAATGGAGTTTACGAAATTGAATGCTCGTTCGCACTCTTAAAATACCACCATAGGCTCTGGACCCACGCCCCCTCCTTCGCCAAGGCTACGGCGGGCAGGCCGCCTCGGCTCGACGGATTGCTGTCCCTGTGTGCGGTAGCCATTGGCTCGCTCTC
>QIMB01000131.1 GCA_003233615.1 Nitrospirota bacterium | reverse complement strand
ACGCGTACCACGTCCTCACTAACATTGGTCAAATGAACCTCGAGTTCATACACCCGTGCCTGAGGTTTCTTCAAAAACACCTCCATCGCCAGAGACAACCGTAGATCTTCTTCAAAATCTGTGGCTAGGACAATTGCGGGGATTAAAAAACCAACCAATACCCACAGATAATAGAACAAATGAAAAGCACGAAATGATTTCATGTATAGTTATTCGACTTTCAACTAAATCATTTCAAAACCCCCTCTCCTTCCCAGGGAGAGGGCGAGGGCGAGGGTAAAGTTTCTCAAAAAGTACACTCACCATAATTTTCGAGTTAGATGTCGTAGCAAATCCTTAATGTCGGCATCTGAATTTTTCAAAGAAACCTGTAGGAACATAGGATCATTTAAGACGAATGGTCAAATCATTCTCTTAGTCAGTGGGACTAATACCAAGAAAGTAATACCTAAGATCTACGTAAAAAACGCTGCTCTCCTAAATTCTTATTTCACTGTTCCTAAAAACATAGGGAGACTCAGCCGTTTGCGCGTGGTTTCTCCTTTAAGGAGTATCGTTGTACGCTCTGGTGCATCGCCGCGTTCACCCACATGCTGGGTGAATGCGTGAGCATCAAAACTTGAGCCAAGAAAGACGGTATGCTTGCCATAGCGTCGGCGTAGATCATCGACGGCTCGATAGACCCGTTGATATTTTTCAATCTGCACTGGCGGGTCAAATAGCGTCAGTTGAATGACATCATCGCTTTGGAGTTTGAAAAGCACAACGCCGGTTGATCGATAGAAATAGTGGGGGTAAAATATTTCATCAAAAATTGGCCTCAAGGCTTGGATCACTTCATGGGAAAAAGCCGTGGGTCTGGTAAACCGCACTTCCAGTCCTGTATCACGAAAATCCTGCGTCCGTAAAAGACAGGTGGCCCCGCTCGCCGCCAAATGATAGCGCCGTGCTTTCATGCAGGCGTTCTCAATATTTTTGGACAATTGCGCAAACACAAAGCCACGATCGTTGGATGGCGGCGAAAAGGTTTTAAACTTCTGGATTGATTGATAGCTGTCCTTGGGACGGGTCTCCAACTCCAGGACACTTCGACCCTGTAGTTCCTGCCACAGCTCCACAAACGGCTTGGTCAAATACCTCATGATCCACCCTTCAGGCTTTCGTGCAAATTCCAGCGCGGTGAACACCCGATGTTTAGCCAGATATGCGGCGGTCTGCGCTCCGATACCCCACAGCTTATGGACTGGAAGCTCGGCGAGATAACGATGAATCTCCCGGCCGGGAATACATGTGAGACCAGACGGCTTTTTCCACTTGGAACCAATCTTCGCAATGACTTTACTCGGACCAAGACCAAGGGAGAAGGTAAAGCCCAACTCTACATCCAAGGTCTGTTTGATTCGCTCGGCAATCTTCTGATAGGAGCCCCTAAGCGAACGCTGCATTCCTGTAATATCTGCGAAACATTCATCAATACTGTATTCCTCCACATCCGGAGTAAAGCGCCGAACAATCGCAAACATCCGCATTGAGAGCAGGGAATAGGTTTCATAATCGGAGGGCAGAAACACAGCATCGGGGCAGAGCTTCCTGACCTCGTGTAATCTCATCGCTCGCGTCACGCCTCGCGCCTTCGCCTCATAGCTCATCGACGCGACAATGCCACGCTCCTTGCCAGTAATCACGGGCTTCCCCTTGAGAGCCGGATTGCGAGATTGCTCACAAGCGGCAAAAAAAGCATCGGCATCGATATGGAGAATAGCCCGAGGCAAATGCACAAGCGTCAGTGGCTTATCCATATTCCACAAGCGTCAGTGGCTTATCCATATTCAGGGCCTAAGAGAATGTTCAAAAAAGTCCGTCCAGCAAGGCCGCAGCCTTTTTGACGCGCGGAACGTACTCGCAGTACGTGAGCACGACAAAATGGCGACCTGCCTGCGCGAAGCCGCTCCGGCGAAGGCAGGGAACGCCGCTGGCGGTTTTTTCAACATTCCCGCTTAGTATTTTCTGATGAGGCTACAGACCACGGCAGCAATCCGCAGTTCGTCTTTTGGGACAATCGGTGGATACTTCTTATTAGCCGCTTCTAGCGTCACTTTTTTTCCGCGTTTGCACAGACGCTTGAGCGTCCACTCCCCGTCCACTTGCGCGACAACAATCTCACCATGATTGGCCTGTTCTCGGCGCTCAACTAGAACAATATCTCCCGGCATAATGCCGGCATCGATCATGGAATCACCCGTCACGGTTAACATATAGGTGGCTTCCTTATTCTTGATCAAAAACTCCTCAAGACTGATGGGGTCGAGGAGCTCTTCTTCCGCCGGGTTGGGATATCCAGCCACCACCGACCCCAGCCAGGGAATCTCAAAAAAATATCGTGTCGGAAGAAGACGACCCGTCTGATCTTTTCTCAATCGTCCCTGCTCAATAAGCCGGTTCACCAGTTTAAACACCGAGTCTTTTGACCGGAATTTTACGAGCGCCATGATTTCCTGATAGGACGGCATGCGCTTGTGGGCATAATAAAAGGACACAATTTTGTTGAATTGGGCGACAGTGGCCATGACGAGACCATAAGCGAACGATCGTTCGCTCGTCAAGCAAGCAGATAAATTACCTTAAAACGAGACGATTTGGGTATACTTCGCGTCCATGTGTGGACGCTATACATTATGGAAGAGCGAAATGGCACTCATCACCATGATTGCAACCCTGCGTCATATCATCACTCCGCGCTATAACATTGCACCCTCTCAGGCCATTCCCGTCTATCGGCTCGATCAGAACAATACACTCGAATGTACTGAGATGCGATGGGGGCTGGTCCCGCATTGGTCCAAAGAAGCCAATCCGCACTACAGCACCATCAATGCCCGAGCAGAATCAGTCAGAGAAAAGCCTGCGTACCGCACACCGTTTCAGCGCCAGCGCTGCCTCATTCCCGCCGATGGCTGGTATGAATGGCAGGCGTTGGGTAAGCAGAGCAAGCAGCCATATTTTTTTCATGTAGGAGAGGACCGTCTCTTCTTTTTTGCGGGGATTTGGGATCATTGGCAAGATCAACAGGGGGAGAACAACTTTGATTCGTGTAGCATCATTGTAACATCATTGTAACCGAGGCCAATGAGATGGTGCGGCCCATTCATGACCGTATGCCGGTCATCATCAATGACCAGGACTTTGATATGTGGCTAGTGTAGTGTTACATATATAACTATACAATTGTGAATGAATTGTAGTACTGTTGCGGAGATGTTCAAAGTCGCCGCAGCGTTGCAGTGTGATGCCGGACAAAAGACGTGTTTGGAAGACCTTGTGCGGACGGGGAAGACGCCGCAAAAAGTTGTGCAGCGAGCGCACATCATTGTACTCGCGTCCCGTGGGCTGTCGAATAACCGGATTGCCAAGGACATGCAGACCACTCGTCCGACCGTGTTATTATGGCGCGCACGGTTTGAACAGTTTGGCTGTCCAGGCCTTCTCAAAGATTTTCAACGGCCCGGGCGCAAACCGAAGCTGTCAGATCAACAGATACAAGAGGTGATCGAGCTGACCTTGCATCAGCCACCAGAGGGAGCAACCCATTGGAGTACCCGCACGTTGGCGAAGAAGACGGGGCTGTCGCATGTGGCCATCCAACGCATCTGGAAGCAACACGGGCTGCAGCCTCATCGGGTGGAGACGTTCAAAATCTCAACAGACAAACGGTTTGTCGAAAAGCTTCGAGATATTGTCGGGTTGTACCTGAATCCGCCAGAGCGGGCTTTGGTGCTATCGGTGGATGAAAAA
>QIMB01000025.1 GCA_003233615.1 Nitrospirota bacterium | reverse complement strand
AGGTATGAAGCAGAGCAGCGAGCCAAAGGATTGGTTGAATTTGAAGGTAAATGGATGACGCCTGATAAGAAAATGGCCATACAGAAAGAGCTTTCAAGGGAACAGAAGGAACAGAAGGAACAAGAAAAAAATAAAAGAAAAAGAATTAACGGAAAACAGGAGGTTGGCTCTGATAGAAAGAGCGAGATAATATATTATTTAAGCAATAATAAATATGTTTACAGAGATATAGGCGCAACATATATTGAATTATCGGTAACATATTCATTAGATTATGAAAACCCTAAGTTTATTGGTTGGGATGTGGTTACAGACCCCAACAATCCTATGGCTGTTTTAGCAACAGCAAAATTTAAAACTACTGGTGTTTACGCTGAGATTCTAAATGCTCCAGAAGTAAGCTATAGCATAAAGGAAAAAATGAAAGAGGCTGTGCCTTTATTATCTATCACTTGGAGAATAAATGATTTTATAGGTCTTAAAATTACTCCCTATAATTTTTATGCCAAAGATGCAATATCGGTATATAAAGAGATAGTAAATGGTCTGTGGAAATTGACTGAATGAAATGTAAGAATGGGGAATCTTTATCATTGACAAATTAGAGAAAAGCCTAACCAGGCGCTACAGCGAACGCCGAAAGACGGCGTCGCTGAGCTTGAGCGTTATGTGAGAATAAGGAGGAAGCAATGAAACGAAAATGGGTGCTTTTGCTTTTAGTGATGGGTTTGGTGATAATAGTGGGAAGTCTTACCTTCTCCCGTGGGATATCGATAACAGGTAATATAATATCGGTAACTCCTAATATAATCGGAGGATTCCCTGTGAGGAGAGAGATAAGATTCGATGAAAGTATGGGTGGCACAAAGCCCACTCCCAGGATTCCAAAGAGTTGGCGGTTTGTTGGTGTTAGCAACGGATCGAATGTGAACTCCAACAATCTATGGTTTCAGGATAAGGCTGGAAACATTTATTTGGTTCGAGGTTTTACAAGCACGGGCACTGGACAATTTACTTTACAGGAAGGCATGCAGAAAATCAATGTGGGTAACTGAATTTTGAAGCAGAAAGGGCTTCAAAAAAGGAGGGGGCACGGTTTTCGGGACTCTAGAAGTCTCACCGTGTCCCCTGTCTCCACAATTTTTTGGGATGTTGTCCCATACGCACTCTAGAAATGCCTCTGTTTGCCAATTTTGCCCATCCCTAGCTGAATTACCCTTGGCAAGCCTCTATCTTTCCCCATACCAATCAATCTGGTATGGGTTTAGAGGGACTCAGGGTAGAACAAAAAATTTGTCATTTTGTTCCTCCTTTTATTATAGAGATAATACAAGTATATCAAAATTTTTCTACCAGGCAAAGCGAAAAATATATCAAAACATTGCCGTATTCAACATCGATATAAAACCACATAACCAAGCGCTACAGCGAACGGCTATCGCCGTCGCTGAGCTTGGGCGTTCGCGAGATAGAGGAAGGGGAACATGTAACATGCAAAAGGTGCCAAGCTATTTGAGAGACTATAAGTCCCTGTGGAGTGGCAATTTCCACGAGGCAAACCTACAGTGGTTTAAAAATGCACGATTTGGCCTCTTTATCCATTATGGCCTCTACTCGGCCCTCAGTACTGGGGAATGGGTGCAATTTCGACAGAGAATCCCCGTAGCTGAATATGGGAAACTCAAGGATGGGTTCACGGCGGAGAGGTTCGACGCTGACTTCATCACGGACTTGGCCATAGAGGCTGAGATGAAGTATATCAACCTTGTGACGTGTCATCACGACAGCTTCTGCCTGTGGGACTCAAAGACCGAATCTTTCAACAGCGCCAACTCGCCATACGGCCGGGATCTGGTGAGAGAGATGGCAGAACAGTGTGACAAGAAGGGTCTCGGTTTTTTCACTTACTACACATTTATGCTCAACTGGCGACACCCGTATTTCTTATCAAGGGAGCATTTCAGCGTAGCCCGGCCGGAATACAAAGAACTGCAACCGGAATACAAGTTCAAATCATTAGATGATTACCCGAAATACATCGAATACATGTTGAGCTGTATTAGAGAATTACTTGAACTTGAGTACCCGCTTGCCGGGATATGGTTGGATATCATTTTGGCGTACTATATGGTTCCCGATCTCGTCCCACTCAAAGAGACGTATGGTTTGATTCGCCGATTACGTCCGGAGGCGTTGATTGCCTACAAACAGGGAGCGACCGGCGAGGAAGATTTCGCATCTCCGGAACACAGCTTTCGTTCCCAAGGTGACAGATTTCGCGAGGAGGGAGTGCCGGAAGCAGCAGAACGGGCGGACAAAGCCTGGGAGATTAACCGCCACAAGCATAATGAAATTTGTACAACACTACAGGACCGGGCTTGGGGATACCACGCAGGGGCCAGGCACTTGACAGGTGATGAACTGTGGTTAAAGCTCGAGCATGCCCTGAAGAACAATTGCAATTTGCTTGCCAATATCGGTCCGCTACCTGACGGTTCTGTCCACCCGGAAGATATCAGGACATTGAGAGAGATTGGCAAGCGTATCAGAGAGACAGGCTGGCCTGAGGCAGCTAACGGAATCAGTTCCTGCAGGCGGGAAGAGTATCATGGTGGTTCTGATGAATCTGCAGCTGAATGACAAACCTGTCTTTTTCGTGAGATTCGCGAACAAGGCGCTACAGCGAACTGGATCCGCCGCCTGCGGCGTCGGCCCCAGTCGCTGAGCTTGAGC
>QIMB01000096.1 GCA_003233615.1 Nitrospirota bacterium | reverse complement strand
CATTCGTGCTATAGCACGAGTTTTTTTCTGGAATGCGAATATTGGGATTGGTGAGACGAAAGATTCCATCTGTAGGATCAAGGGTAAAGCCCTGGACGCTCCCACGAGTCGCTACCACCATCATGGTGCAGGACCCATAGACCGTATACACCGCCGCTACTTGTTCATTGCCTTTTTTCAACAGGGTCGAATCCGCAACCTTTTCATCGGCCTGACGTTTCCAAATTCCCAAAATCGAGCCAACACTTACTGCCACATCAATATTGGAGGACCCATCGAGAGGATCCATCTGAACAAGGTATTGATGCTTCGCACTGTCTCCTATCACCGTACTTTGCTCTTCTTCTTCATCGCCTATGGCCGCGACCCGCCCACATTGGCTCAATGTGCTGACTAAGGTTTTTGAAGAAAACGTATCCAGAATTTGGACGATCTCACCCTGGACATTGGTTTCGCCAGTAGCTCCCACGGCATTGGCAAGAACAGCCGCACGCACTTTGCCTTGAATCAGCATGGCGCCTTCAGCAATACCAGCCACAACAGCTTCCAGGCCATCGTATTCCTCAGACCCTTTCCATGATGAGGCTGAATACTCGACAAGTGTTTGAAACATAAAGAAAATTGTATCCCTCAGAACCCGTCAATTAATTTTTTGAGGTGCATGAGCAAGTTCGGCACAAGGTCGATGGTTCCGTCAAAAGATCTTCTGAACCCTACCAAGGCGTTCGTAAAGATACACCATTTGATTCCCTTCCCAAAAATCTACCTCCCTCCCTGCTTCTTGATTCCCTTGACGGCTGCCACATTCCTGGTAATCTTATACAGAAGGATTGCTCTCCAACATGTCACAATCTATATTCCTCTTTTTTCTTCCTTGACCCAGATGATTGATACTTTTCCAGCTGTCCATCTCCCAGATCAGACAAAAGCCAACAGGTTATTCATCACGTCCATACACGTTTTCCGTTAAGCATCTAGTCAATTAGACGCGTCTCCTGACACAGGCTTGCGCGATCCGCATCGCGAATTTCCAAAAAGGAGCCTTGATATGGAAGAAGGTTTATCAACCCCCGTTGGTACCCGCCGGTCGTTTTTTGTGAAAGTCACCATGCTCATTTCGTCTGTCATTGGCTTCTCATTGGCTGTGCCTATTGTCGGCTATCTCGTCTCACCAGCTCTTCGGCGACAACCCAAGGCCTGGATTTCTGTAGGAAAGATCGCGGACATCCCTTCCAATGAGCCGACCGCATTGGATTATTCAATGACAGTGAAGGATGGCTGGCAAACCACTCAGTCCACGAAAGGCATCTGGGCCGTGAAACAAGATGATGGACAGATCACAGTCTATTCTCCCATTTGTCCGCATTTGGGTTGCGGCTATCGCTGGGAGACCCAGGAACGCCTGTTTAAATGTCCGTGCCATGGCAGTGTCTACGACCTGAAGGGGAACGTCAAAGCCGGGCCTGCACCTCGTCCGTTAGATACCTTGCCTTCCAAAGTGAAAAACGGTGAACTACTGGTTCTGTACCAGGAATATAAATCTGGCCTCTCCGAAAAGGTGGAGTTGTAACCCCATGCGCGCACGTCTCTATAAGTGGTTTGACAGCCGATTAAAGTTAAAGCCCCTTGAGCAAACGCTGCTCAACGAGCCCATTCCCGGAGGGGCCAGCTGGAACTACGTATTTGGATCCGCCACGCTCTTTCTCTTTGGCTTGCAAGTCCTCACCGGCATGCTGCTCATGGTGTATTACGTGCCATCGACGGATCATGCCTACGATACGGTTCGTTTTATCCAGGATGAAGTCTGGGGTGGCTGGTTTGTGCGTGGCCTGCACCATTGGGGCGCCTCGGCCGTGATCATGGCCGTAGGCCTCCACATGCTCCAAGTGTTTTTTGACGGTTCGTACAAACGTCCGCGGGAACTCATGTGGATGATCGGTGTCGTGTTGTTGAGCCTGATGCTGGGATTTGGCTTTACCGGCTATTTGCTCCCCTGGGACCAAAATGCGTATTGGGCCACCCAGGTCGGCATTAACATGGTGGGATCCGTGCCACTTGTCGGAGATTTCCTCGTCAAAATCCTTCGGGGTGGAGAAACATTAGGCGCCCTCACACTCTCACGTTTTTTTGCCATTCATGTGGCGTTTCTTCCTGCAGCCATTATCTTTGGCATCATGCTGCATTTGTTTATTCTTCGACGAGTCGGACCTGCGGGCCCACATGATGAAGCCAGAGCAAAAAAGGGCAGTGAGACATTTTATCCTCGGCAGGTCTATATGGATGCCGTAGTCATGCTCGGCGTGTTTATCGTCGTCTCAACCCTGACCTTCTTTATTGAATTTCCACTGGCCGATCGAGCAGACCCTTCCGATCATTCCTTCATCCCCGTGCCAGAATGGTATTTCCTGTTTCATTACCAAATCCTGAAGTATGCTCCTGGGGCTTGGGGCCCACTAGCGACATGGCTGCTACCCACGTTGTTTTTCATTGCGCTATTTCTGCTCCCATTTTGGGATCGCAATCCCGAGCGGAATCCTTCCTCACGACCCATCACGTTAAGCGTCGGCATGGG
>QIMB01000250.1 GCA_003233615.1 Nitrospirota bacterium | reverse complement strand
ACCTCCAACCAGACATCCAGGCTTGGCATCAGTGGGCGCCAAATATCAGGTGAGAGATCTGGTTCGTTCCCGTTCTCCGTATCAACCCAATCAGACGCTATCTGATTAATATCTTTCCAGTTAGAAAGAGTGAAATCCCTGACCGAAAATTCCCGATGGTTGTGTTTCATAAAAATAATCAGGGCGTCCATCGCAGAAGTCTTGCCACTGTTATTCGCCCCAACAAAAATCGTTTTTTGTTCTGAAAGAACAACCCGGCAATTTTTTAACTTCCTGAAATTCTGAATGTCGGTAAATGCTATTTTCATCCTTGTGTCGCCTCATGTCTCTTTACAATTTCAGGTTTTACCCTCCATGTGCCGACTAGCATCCTCTGCATCAAGCCACGTTTCTGGGTTTTGTATTTTTCCGCCAGTTGTTTGAGAAGGTCAATTTCTTGTTGTAAAGTAGTTAATGTCTCAGCTACAGCCTTCTGCTCATCTACAGGAGGACAAGGAACCATTATTTTAAAGAAATCCTTTTTGTTCAGATTGAGAAGACCATCCGAACGAACACCACTTGTAATATACCGCTTCAATTCACGAGCGTGATAATCGGCTATGAAATAATGCTCATAAAACTCAGCAACTATGTTTTTGGCTTTTGGTTTGAAACTGATAAATACGTTGGGAACACAAATTTCCCCTTCTTTGAGAAGATAAATGCAACCTTGCTTATATCGCTTTGAGTTTCCTTTGTTATAGGCGAATTCACCGGCTTTGAGATGAGTATAGTTTTTATGTTGGGCTCCAGAAATGTTTTTTCCCCATTTTTCACGTTGAGAAACGAATCCTATTCCTGCTGATATACTATAGGGTGCAAGCTCTTTCTCACCAACCTTACGTGTAACCTCTGTAAACAGATCGCCCAAGTTAACCTCCAGCCATTCTTTTTCTTTGATGGCACGCCTGCCAATGAGTTTTTGGATCTGGTCTGTTAGCCGATTTCCCTTCGCCGCGATCAGCTTCTCGGTCTTATCAATGGCAGCATCCCAAGTGGAAAGCAGGTCGGCGATGGCGGTTTGTTCAGGTAGTGGTGGTACTGGAAGTACAATTGATCGTATTATTTCCAGGTTCAGATTCTGTTGTCCACTTGCATTGCTAATATTTCTTATGTGCTCGTAACGAAATAACATCTGTTGAAAAATGTAGTCTCGATCATATCCGTCATTTAGCTTGATGGCTGCAGCATTTTGATTTGTAGTTGCCTCAATATTGAGAATTGCAACTTGCCCTCTTGTTTTTCCCTGCCCGATCATAGCCATTAAAATTGAACCTTTAGGAACTGGTTTGGCTGAAGAATGCTTTAACCCTTCTTCAGTGATCCATTCATCAATATCACTTTCCGCAATGAGGCAATTTTGAATCTGGGTTGTCTTTATCCAAGGAATGTCACCACCCCAATAGATGGGATTGGCGCGAGACGGCGTGCCACCAGAATATATTTTGGCAATATCGCCTAGTCGAGCGTTGTTACTCACTCCTTATCCTCCGGCTTATTCTCCACCCCTTTAAGTGCCCGATCAAAATCTGATTCAAGCAACCTATCCTGGACAATCCGGTACTTTTCAAACTCGCTCTCGGCTAAATGTCTGGCAATGTCCGCAGTCACTTTGCCACTGTCCTGTAATATTTCCCGTTCATCAAACTCCAGAAACCGGTCCAGCCGCTTTGCCCAGTCTTCCATGGTCATCGGGATTCTTCTTCTGGCGCGGCCTTCCGCCAGCTCCAGATAGACGTTAACAATCCGGCCAAGGGATTCAAGTTCATTCTGGGACAGTTTTCCACAGGTCATTCCTCCCTCTAATACCTTCGCTGTTTCCTCCAGCACCTTAATAGACTCCGCCTCCCCAAGTGATTCCTTATACTCCCGGCGACGCACCTCAAACCACGCATATTCCTGCCGGGCGTGTTCGTCGGCCGTCTTCTTTTTGACTGACCCTGCATTGGGCAACACACTACGCTCATTGAAAGCCAGAAAATCGTCGAGCTTCTGCGTCCAGCCCTGCATGAATACCTGCTTACGGCGGCGAGCCTGATCTTCTGCGAAGTCAAGCCACATGACCACGATACGGTTCAGTTCGTCGATCTCCGTTTCATTGAGGTAGTTCTTGGCAATGGTGACATCAGTCTTGCGCACCTCGTCTGTTTTCCATGCGGTCAGCCCCATATTGGGCAGCGTATGGTCGGCGCGTTGCCGGATGAGTTCGGCGGCAGTCATACCCGTGGCGGCAAAGTGCAGCTTGTTCTGGATGACGCTGAAAAATTTAGTAGTCTCAGACCAGGAGGGATCATAGTCGCCCGCCATGGCGAAGATTTCCTTCACCCGCAGATACATGCGCCGCTCGCTGGCGCGGATGTCGCGGATGCGTTCCAGCATCTCGTCGAAATAGTCGGGCACACCTGAATCAGACACGGGCGGGTTCTTCAGGCGCTCGTCGTCCATGGTGAAGCCCTTGACCAGGTATTCCTTGAGCCGCTCGGTGGCCCAGCGTCGGAACTGGGTGCCCCGCTGGCTGCGCACCCGGTAACCGACAGCCAGGATGGTGTCCAGGTTGAAATGCTTGACGTTGTATTCCTTCCCATCGGAGGCAGTTGTTCGGAAAAACCGAACAACTGAATCCTCCTCTAACTCCCCATCCTGAAAGATATTTTTCAGATGTCACTGATGGTCGCTTTGGATTTTCCGTACACCTCGCAAAGCATGGCCTGGCTCAGCCAGATGGTTTCATTCTCGAAACGACATTCGAGACGCGTTGTGCCATCTTTGGCCTGATAGAACAAAATTTCGCCTCGTTGCGAAGAGATCTCCTCGTTGTCTTTTTCCTGACTCACCGCTCAATCTCCGCCAGCTTTTCCATCATCTTCGCTCGTATTGCGACCAGCTCGTTTTCCAGCTTGTCAGGCTTATCACTTTTCATTCTTTTCATCCGAGGTTTCTCCAAGCCATTTTCCTGCTCTGTTTTCCAGCAATAGCCCCATTTGCTGAATGGCAATCTGATTGAGCTTTTGCAACCGCTCTGGCTGACTCAGCTCTTCCTGAAAAAAGTGGGCATTCAGGTTTTCAAGATTTGCGAGACAAACCAGTTGGGAAACATTAGCAAAGCCGCTGGTTTTATAGCTGTTGAGGCCAGCCTGATTTCTAATTGTGGCATATTCGCCATAGTTAAAATCCGGATTAT
>QIMB01000041.1 GCA_003233615.1 Nitrospirota bacterium | reverse complement strand
CGGCCCATTCGGAAAATCATGGTAGACGATCCTCCCCTTGTCCATAAAGGAGATCGGGTCATGATTGAAGTTCGCCAAGGAGGTCTGTTGGTCCAGACTATCGGTTTGGCAAAAGCCGAAGGGAAATCAGGGGACACCATTCTTGTTCAAAATAAGAATTCAGGTCGGGAAGTGATTGCCACGGTTCTGAGTGCTGGGCTGGTAGAGGTGGGCTTTTGATCGACGCTGTGCGGTGTGCATTGTTTATGTTCGGGTGGTGCATGGCGGGCATTGGAGTTTTAGGATTCACAGGATGTGCCAATCTGCAAAAATCCCCACCGCACATTGACACTCAATCTGAAGGTTTGCCCGAGCTCAAGGCCAGGTATATGGGTTCTCTATGGGAACCTGATAATGGGCGAGCCTTTATGTTCGAAGATAGGAGGGCGAGTCGCGTTGGGGATATCGTTATCGTTCAAATCGTGGAACAACATAGCGGGTCCAAGACAGCCAATACGAAGTCGGATAGGAGTACCAGTTTTGGTGCGGGTGCGAGTGGAGGTTTTTTTGACCTCACGGACTTGTTGGGGGATTTTCGCAACCTGTTTAATGCTGATGTGACTTCGACCAATGCGTTTGAGGGAGATGGTTCAACCAGCAGGGAGGATAGCTTGACAGGGACGATTGCGGCTCAAGTTGTGGAAGTCTTCTCCAATGGAGATTTGCGTATTCAAGGAAAGCGACGAGTGAAGGTGAATAGTGAAACGCAAACGATGACGATTACGGGCATCGTACGTCGAATCGATTTGGATACACAAAATACAGTGCTGTCATCTGCTGTGGCGAATGCCGACATCTCCTATACGGGCTTAGGAGCTGTGGATGATGTTCAAACGCCAGGGTGGGCGGTTCGAGTGTTCAACTGGGTCACGCCTTTTTAAGGCCAAGATGGTGAAACGTGAATTGTAGAAAATTTGCATGTACTCGAAAGGGAATAACATTGGGTGTCAGGCAACCCCAATCGAAGAGATCTGTCTGTTGGCTTGTCGTCCTGTCGCTCACTGTTTCCTGCTTCTTCCCTCTAGGGTTAGGTCTTGGTGTTCCTGATCTCTCCGAAGCCGCGCGAATAAAGGATATCGCCTCCATTGAAGGTGTTCGAGACAATCAGTTGGTTGGCTTTGGTTTGATTGTGGGCTTGGATCGAACTGGTGATTCGGTGGTTGGTGGTCAATTTACCGCGCAAGCGATTATTTCAATGTTGAATACCATGGGAATCAATCTCAAAATTGATCCTATTCAGTTGCTCACCCGGAATACTGCGTCTGTCATGGTGACGGCCAAACTTCCTCCGTTTGCGAGACCTGGTATGAAATTAGATGTTCAGGTCTCATCGTTGGCCAATGCCAAAAGTTTACGTGGAGGAACATTGCTACTCACACCTCTGAAAGCGGCGAATCAAAAAGTCTATGCCGTGGCTCAGGGTCCGATTTCTACATCGGGATTTGAAGTGGCAAGTGGTGGGACTTCGGTTGTGAAAAATCAACAGTCAGGGGGGATTATTCCTGGCGGGGCGATTGTGGAACAGGCGGTAAAGGTCGACATGAATGCGTGGGACACCTTTTCCTTAACCATGCACCATGCAGATTTTACGACGGCCTTGCGGGTCTCTGACGTGATTAATGCAAACGTGGGTAAGGGCTTGGCTTCGGCGGTGAGTTCCGGTCAAGTACAAGTGACGGTGCCGGAACGAAGGTAATATTGTACAAATGATTGCAGCGGTGGAAGTGTTGAATGTGAATGTGGATGTCAGTGCCAAGGTTGTGGTGAATGAACGCACTGGAACAATTGTGATGGGGGAGCATGTTCGGCTGGCCAGTATGGCCATCGCTCATGGCAATCTGACGATCAAGATTCAAACGCAGTTTAATGTTTCTCAGCCGGAGGCGCGGGGTCTCCTTGGGAGGGCAGGGCGTGGAGCCGGTCGAACCGTTGTAACCCCGGATGTTGAAGCTGAGATCGAAGAAGAGAAGAGTCGAGTAATTCAAGTCGATGGGTCGGTGACGCTTGGTGATTTGGTGAGAGCCTTGAATTCCGTCGGGGTGACTCCCCGGGATTTAGTGGCGGTGCTGACCGCTGCCAAAGCGGCGGGTGCTCTTCAAGCTGACTTGGAACTGATTTAAGAACAGGGAGAAGGTAGATGTGAGAAGGACGAAGCAAGACGAAGCAAGAAGCAGGAGAGAAGATAAAGGGTTTTGCTCTTTTTCGTTTTTTTGCTTCTCCCTTCGCACATCTACCTTCTCCCTTTTCCCTTCTTCTGAGAAGGGAAATACATGATTGACGGAATCGGACCACTGGAGATCTGTCACAAGTGCCCTCGCGGGAAAGTCTGCGGACCAGGTTGAGCAATTGGCTCGACGCGGTGAATTGTTGCGGGCAAGCCAAAAGTTTGAAGCCTATTTTGTCTCCTATATGTTAAAGGTGATGCGCGAAACTGTCCCTCAAGGGGAATTGACGGCGAATAAAATGGGAGAGATGTTTTATTCTTTTTATTATGAAGAGCTTGGCAATCGAGCTGCCCAGTCTGGTGGCATAGGGCTTTCGGACTATGTATTGGCAGCGGTGAGCCGCAATGAAGATCTTGCCCGTTTGCCTTCCAATCCATCGACTTCTGTGAAATCTTAAGGGGTTGAGTAAAGTTTTATGGCGTTGTCTCCGATAGATATAGAGAAGGAGGCATGAAGCCATGACAATACCGGGCCTTGATCCCAGTGGAGAACTGGGGCGACTGTTCTTCCAAATCCAATCCAAATCCGGCCATGACAAGGATGTACGTCATGAGCCCGCAACCTCACGAGGTGCCGCTGATGCCGTGGATCTTTCACGGTTGGCACAAGACATTCGCAATTATTCTTCTCGTGCGGCCGAATTGCCTGATGTTCGAGCTGACAGAATTCAAGAAGTTCAACAGGCTTTAGCTCAGGGGAAAGAGTTGTCGACGCCAAATCAGCTGGCTGACGCGATTGCCCGGGAGACGATTCTCAACGCCCTGGGTTCGTAAATGTTTTGAGTCGAAAAGGAGGGTGGGAATGTGATGAATCGTACCCATGAGACCTGGGATACCCTGTTGGTGCTCTTAGGAGAGATGCGTTCAGCCTTTCACGAATTTATGGTCCTGCTTCGTGACGAGGAACGTATCCTGCTTGGAATGGATCGAAAGGGAATTGCCGATGTGACGGAAAAGAAAGAGCAATCTTTAGATATGATGCGCCGCTACGAACAGCAAGTGGTGGCTGCGTTGCAGCAACTTGCGGGGTCTGAACATCATGGGCGGTTCGGGGTGTGGTTGCAGAAGGCGCGACAACCTCAAGCATCTTCTGCCAAGACGATGCTTCAGGAATTAGGTGGTCTGATGCATGCGATTCAAACGCAAGGAAAAAAAAACGAGGCACGCCTGCTCCGGACGCAACATGTGGTTCGAGAAGCGATTAACCTCATTTACACCGGCTTAGGAACCGGTCCGGTGTATCGAGGATCCGGGGCCTTACAGTACGCCTCGATTCCCGGCTCGGTCCATCTCTGCGGATAGGTGTTGTATGGGGGGCATTAATAATATCTTCAATATTGCTCGTTCGGGAATACAGGCAAGTCAGCAAGGGCTGGCCACGGTTTCCCAGAACATTGCTAACATCAATACCAAAGGCTACTCTCGCAAAGAAGTGGTGTTAGAAGCCAATCGACCGGTTGGGGGAGTGATCGGGAGTGGAGTGCAAGTCGCCTATGTCCGGCGAACCGTCGATATTTTTTTAGAAAAACAATTAGCCGCCGGGAATGAAGATCTTGGATTCGCTGCCACCCGTGCGAGTTTTTTATCTCAGGCGGAAGGCATTGTCACGGAAACCGAAAATTCGGGGCTCTCGAATGGCATGACGGAATTTTTTAATGCCCTTCGGGATGTGGCGACCAATCCGGAAAGTCCCATCCAGCGAACCGTTCTTCTGACCAAGGCGGAATCGTTATCCCAGGTTTTTGTGGATCAAGGCCGGGCATTCAATCAAATCCGTTTCGACATCAACCAGGAAATGAATCGTCAGATCCAAACCATTAATGGTTTGGCGGTTCGTATTGCCTCTCTGAACGATAGCATTTTCAAAGCGGAATCTAGCGGGCGCGAAGCCCCGGATTTGCGCGATCAACGAGGTGTGGCGATTAACGATTTGTCCGAATTGGTGGATATTGAATATTGAACAAGTGCAATTGCGGGATGGCATCGGTATTAATGTTGGCGGGCAATTGCTGGTGGGTGGGAATCAGGCCAATTCCTTGACGACGATTCCCGATGCCGATAATCCACCCTTTAACGATGTGGCTTTTGTGCGCAGTGACGGTTCGGCGTTTGCCATTTCCCCTCTCGTTCAAGGGGGGAAAATCGGTGGACTTCTGAGCGTCCGGGATACGGACATCGTGGCATTTCAAGATCGCCTCGATCGCCTGGCAGCGGTGCTTGTGACTGAATTGAATCAACAGCATCAAGTGGGTTTTGCGTTGGATGGAA
>QIMB01000375.1 GCA_003233615.1 Nitrospirota bacterium | reverse complement strand
GGGACCCCGGGCGGAGTCCATCGCCTAGACTAAAGGAGACATCGTAGGCCTTCATGATTTCACAAATTTCTTCGAAATGTGTATAGGTGAAGTTTTCTTGATGATGTGCCAGGCACCATTTGGCATGAATGGAACCTCCGCGCGAGACAATTCCTGTCAGCCGATGGGCTGTCATAGGCACATAGGCTAAACGGACACCCGCATGAATCGTAAAGTAATCCACGCCTTGTTCGGCTTGTTCAATCAAGGTATCTCGAAAGAGGTCCCAGGTCAGATCCTCTGGTTTGCCGCCGACTTTTTCCAAGGCTTGATAGATAGGGACAGTCCCAATTGGTACTGGAGAATTTCGAATAATCCATTCTCGGGTTTCATGAATATTCTTCCCTGTTGAAAGGTCCATCACGGTATCGGAGCCCCATCGAATCGACCAAATCAATTTTTCCACTTCTTCTTCAATAGATGATGTGACTGCAGAGTTGCCAATGTTCGCGTTAATTTTTACAAGAAAATTACGCCCGATAATCATTGGCTCCACTTCTGGATGATTGATATTAGAAGGGATAATGGCTCGCCCACGTGCAATTTCATCTCTAACAAATTCCGGTGTGATGTACGAAGGAGTGGCGGCTCCCCAGGATTGGCCAGGATGTTGAACGACGCCGTGAGCCTGTCCGTTCATCCGAGAAGATTCTTCCTGTTCCTTGCGGGATTGATTCTCTCGAATCGCAATATATTCCATCTCTGGTGTAATTATGCCTTTGCGTGCGTAGTGCAGTTGTGTGACGTTCATGCCAGATTTGGCACGGAGCGGCTTGCGACGTAAGGCGAATCGAATGGCATCAAGACTCGTGTCGGTTGAACGTGTGCGGCCATACATTGATGTGACTTCAGGGAGCTCTTCAACATCCTTACGTTCGAGAATCCATTCATGCCGCACAGGATTCAGGCCTTTCCGGACATTGATCTCGATGTCCGGGTCAGTGTAAGGCCCGGATGGGTCATAGACAGTCACCGGTAGATTCGGTGTGGGCGTCTCGCCGTTGGGTCCTTGGGTCGGGGTTAACGTGATTTCCCGCATGGGCACTTGAATACTCGGATGTGACCCAGCAACGTACACCTTACGTGATGCTGGAAATGGTGTGGTTGTCAGCGTTGATGGCGGTGTTGCGGTATGGTCTGCCTTCACAGAAAGGCTCTCTGTGTTTGGCGAAAGAGTCAGATCGTGTTGTGGAATGCTCATGGGAGAATCCTTTCTCAGGATGGCCGGAGCGTTCGGGAGAAAGAAAAAAGCCGCATCAGTAAAGAATGCGGCTTGAAAATTCTCATTCGTGATTTGCCGCTTCCCTACGCTGGTATTACCCAGGTCAGGTATGAGGGTCGTCCACAAAATATGTTGGACATCTCAGCACAAACGCTCCCCTAGCCTTAGACGTAATGCTAGCCCTCCACCTGGACCTTCGTCAATGAGGCAAGAGGGCCTTTTGCAATTGAAAAAAATGAAAAGGCTTGTAGGTATACCAAGCTTCCCAATTGTGGCGGATTTGCTATACTGTAGACTCACGTACTTACTTTTCTAGAATTTCGAGGTATGTATGAACAATCTATTGAATCCAACCAGTCTCGAGATAAAGAACGATAGCGTGAATGCGTCTATGAGTACAGAGTTGTCCATTACTGATTATCAAGACCGGCCTGCTGAAGAGCTTTTTGAGCGAATTGTGGTGGCGAAGAAAACGCTTGGTGATCAAGTTTTAGTCCTTGGGCATAATTACCAACGCGATGAAATCATCGTCCATGCCGATTTGCGTGGAGATTCTTTAATTCTGTCTAAATTAGCTGCCGAACGGTCGGAATTTCCAAATGTCGTGTTCTGTGGCGTGCATTTCATGGCTGAAACGGCGGATATTCTGAGCCGGTCGAACCAGACGGTGATTTTGCCGGATTTAGCCGCGGGGTGTTCCATGGCGGATATGGCGGCAATTGAACAGGTGGATGAATGTTGGGATGCACTCGCCCAGGTGCTTTCGGTGGAAGATGTGGTCACGCCGGTTGTTTACGTAAATTCTGCTGCGGACCTCAAAGCCTTTTGCGGGGAACATGGAGGGGTGACCTGTACATCTTCCACTGCGAAGGTGGTGATGGATTGGGCCTGGGCGCGAAGGGAGAAAATTCTCTTTTTCCCGGATGAACATCTTGGGCGCAATGTGGCAAATAAAATGGGATTTCCCAAAGACGAGATGATTGTGTGGGATCCGTTTAAGGTCAACGGAGGAAATACCGTCGATGAGATTAGGAAGGCGCGACTGATTCTGTGGAAGGGTCATTGCAGTGTCCATCAAATGTTTCAACCGGCGCATATTGATTTTTTCAGAAAACAATATTCCGATATTCACGTCATTGTGCATCCGGAATGTCACGAAAATGTCGTCAATAAAGCTGACCACGTGGGATCCACGGAATTCATTATTCAAACCGTGTCCAAGGCTCCTGCTGGAACGACCTGGGTCGTTGGGACGGAGTTGAATTTGGTCAATCGTTTGAAGGCCGAGCAAACAGACAAACAGGTATTTTTTCTGTCGCCCATGGTCTGTCGATGCGCTACGATGTATCGGATTGATGCCGCGCATATGTGCTGGTGTATGGAAAACTTGGCCCAAGGAAACGTTGTGAACCAAATCGTGGTCCCCGATGCTGACAAAGTCTTGGCAAAGATTGCCTTGGAGCGGATGATGGCTCTGAGTTGATCGCCTACCTCGTATTGTTTTTCTTTTCCTGTCTAGAGGCATACCAGCACAAAACATTCTTTCCGTATCCTTCTTGTCTTGATACATGATCTCATTTCATCATGCAGTGATTTGACGGGTTTTGGGACCGTGGCTAAAATGCCCTGAAATTTCCCACATATTTTTGAGTCTTTTTCTATGGATTATAAATCAACCTTGAACCTTCCCCGGACTGAGTTTCCGATGAAGGCTAATTTGCCGCAAAAAGAACCGGAGCGTTTGGCCTGGTGGGAACAGCAACGCATGTACGAACGTATCCAGGAATCTCGCCAGGATCGACCGCTCTATATCTTGCATGATGGTCCTCCCTATGCCAATGGACATATCCATATCGGACATGGGCTGAATAAATTATTGAAGGACATCATCATCAAATCGAAAACCATGGAAGGGTTTCGGTTTCGTGTGCCCTATATTCCGGGTTGGGATTGCCATGGGCTCCCAATTGAGCACCAGGTGTCCAAGCAACTGGGTTCCAAGAAAAAAGATTTGAGTGCCGTAGAACTGCGAAAGATCTACAGGGAATACGCACAAAAATTTGTGGGGATTCAACGGGACGAATTCCAGCGATTAGGAATATTCGGCGATTGGGACCATCCCTATCTGACGATGGATCACGCCTATGAGGCGGCGATTGTTCGTGAGTTCGGGAAGTTTGTGGAAAAGGGTCGAGTCTATAAAGGACTGAAGCCGGTGTTATGGTGCACGGTGGATCAAACAGCGTTGGCTGAGGCCGAAGTGGAATATGAGAACCATGTGTCACCCTCAGTGTATGTGAAATTTCCCTTTACCGCCTCGCCCGAGGAGATAAGTGCCGATCAACGATTGGGTTTGCCGTGTATCAAAGAGCTGGTAGCTGTGTCGGTAGTCATTTGGACGACGACTCCTTGGACTCTTCCCGCCAACCAAGCCCTGTGTCTGCATCCTGAGTTCGAATACTCCATTCTCCAGGCTGGTGATGAAGCCTTTATTGTGGCAGTTGGCTTGGAAGAGACATTTGCCAAAGCCTGTAACATTGAAAAATTTGAGGTGCTCGGGAAGAGAAAAGGGAAAGATTTCGAAGGGTGGACATGTCATCCTCCATTTGCCAAGAAAGAGGTCCCCATTCTCAACGGGGATTTTGTCACATTGGAGCAGGGGACGGGGTGCGTCCATATCGCTCCGGGACATGGTATGGATGACTATCTCTTAGTGCTGAAATACAACGCACCATCTCAGGTCGATATCCTGCCTGACGGCAAACCATTAGAAATCCTGGTGCCGGTCAATAATGCAGGGCGGTTTACGGAGGAATTTCCTGAATGTGCTGGACAACCCGTCTTAGACGCGAATGCTGGAATTGTTGACCTCTTGAAATCGAAGGGCTTGTTAATTGGTGAAAAGAAGCTGGAGCATTCGTATCCGCATTGTTGGCGCTGCAAAAAACCGGTCATTTTTCGGGCTACGCATCAGTGGTTTGTCTCCATGGAGAAAGGCGATCTTAGGCAGAAAGCCCTTCGCGAAATTGACAAAGTTCAATGGATTCCAGAGCGTG
>QIMB01000493.1 GCA_003233615.1 Nitrospirota bacterium | reverse complement strand
ATTGACTCATGACTCACAAGGTGAGCACGAGTTTTGTGAATTCCCTATGCACGTAAATATCGTGCACAGCTTTTTCGCGCTCAACTGCCGTCTTTAGGTCGAAGACTTTGCTGGCAAAATGCCCGCACTGCATACCTAGGGATTCACGACATGGAAGATCCAGGGGGCATTTCGATGTTGGAGGAAGATCGTAGGCTTCTGCTGAAGAATGTGAGCACTCTACCCGGAGGCTCGATTAGGTTGCTTAGGACATGGTCCGAAGGCTTACGATGCGGACATCATTTGGTGTTGGATATGATCCGAAGATGAAGGAAAGGGCAATGAGGGAAAGTGGACCCCGTTCCCTTTTATGAGGTGGTTACACCATTCAGAGGTTGAGGTGTACCCATCAATTGCTTCTGCGCCGATCGCACGAGGTCATCAGGATTCAAAATGATACAGACCTCTCCAGTATTGAGAATGGTAGAACCTGACACGTTCCTCACCTTTTTCAAAACGATTCCCTGTGGTTGGGGCTTGACCTCTTGTTCATACAAAATGTCATCAACGAGACACCCAAGCGGTTTTCCCTCAACCATTATCACCACGCAGGGAGAGAGTTCGTTCTCTACGGACGTCTCTCCCACTTCCAATACATCAGCGAGAGCGACAAGCGGAACGACTTGTCCTTCTTCATTGACAAATTCTTTATTCTTTAACGCCTGAGGTCCACCAGAAAGCAAATTGTTCAACGACTGAACCTGCTCGATGGGAATTCCATATTTTTGTCCCCCCATGGAGACAATCATGAGATGTACAGCCGGCGTGGGCCCTGGTAATTGAATTTGTACCATACACCCTGATCCCGAAGTCGATCCTACATACACGGCTCCTTTGAGACGCTTGACAGCAGACTGGACTACATCTAAACCCATTCCTTTTGTCGAAATATCTGGAACAGAAGATTCTGTGGAAAAGCCTGGATTAAACACTAATGATTCAATTTCTGGAAGAGGCATGGCCTCTAATTCTTCACGAGTAAACAGTTTGTTATGAACAGCCGTCTGCTTAATGGCATCAAGATCTAATCCTCTCCCATCGTCCCATAATTCAAGAACTAAGTGCGTTCCCATTTGAAAGACATAGAGCCGAAGCGACCCCTTTTGTAATTTTCCGGCCTGAATCCGTTCGCTTGGCGATTCAATCCCATGCTGAATAGCGTTTCGTATGAGATGTTGCAACGGTTCCTTCAATTCCTCCAGCACCTGCTTATCCACCGTCATATGCCCCCCCTCGACACTCAGCTCAACCTCTTTACGTAATTCGCGGCCAATATCAGAAGCCATCTTTGGTAAATGTTGGAAGAAGGAAGAAAAGGGAAGGAGACGCATGGAACGGATATTTTCTTCTAGTGTCTCTGATATTGCACTCAATCGCTGGTGTTCATCGCTGACCGTTCTCGCGATACGACCAACGAAGCTCGTGAGCATGGTGAGCTGTCGACTTTCCTGATTATAGAAATTGACCATATCGCTCTTAGACATCAGCTGCTTGGAACGATTCCCCCGTACACCGATCGCATGATGCTCAAAGACTGCATGACTCCAGGAATCAGAAAACTCGACGAGATGTGCGGTATCGAAAAGACATTCCTGTCTTCCAGAAATGACCGCCTTTAGATCAATGACCATCTCCATCAAGTTATCGAGTCTGTCGGATTCTACTAACAGTGATTTCCCATAATTTCTTCGTTCCACTTGTCCTGACGTGTACTCCTGCTTAGTTTCTCCTTCGGTTAAGACACGTTCATCAATAAAGTCAAGGGGATTTAGATCCGTCGTGGCTCCTGTCGTATGTTCATCCATAAGTGCCTGAACACCATTGACACCATGATCCAAGTCATCAACAAAATCTAGTGTCAGCACGCTCTGTCCACGTTTCGCAAACACGACGAGCGACTCTTTCCATTTTCCGAGCCCCCAACATTCGCGCGACACTCATAAGAAAATGCGATTGGTTGAAAGCTCTTTGAAGCAACGTCTGGACAACACCCTCCGTTGTGGCTCCCATGGCCCCCAAAGTATTTCGCAACTCCACAATTGATTGACACAGATCTCGTAGGGATTCCTTGCTCTCCCGCATAAAAATGGTATGTAATTCATCGCCCTCACTCACAACAGCCTCACTACTCCCTTCAGAAACAACTTTCTCGTCATGAGATCCAGCCTGGGAGAATGTTTGATCAACCGTTAACTCTCCGGTCATGAGAAGCTTTCGCAAGTCCAACACCTTCAGGTATTGCTGATCACGGAATTGTGCAATGCCTCGAATATATCCATCGGCTTTCACATTCTCAGCTAAGGAGCCGGATACCATATCACCTTCTTGAAGAAAAACTGCTTCAATCACTTCTTCAACAATGATACCGACACAGAGATTTTCAAACTGCACGACGATAGCTTTGTGAAAGGATTCACGTTCATCAATTGGCACATTGAGTGTGGCTCGCAAATCAATAATAGGTACCACTTCACCTCGTATATTTATTACTCCAACAACAAATTCTGGACAGCCGGGAACGCACGTCACATGCCAAAATTCTGCACATTCTCGTATTAAGTCTAAATCAATTCCAAAATATTCTTGATTGATCCGGATGACAACGAATTGCGTATAATCCGAGACGTCATCTTTATCAGATTTCATGAGACTGGTCGTGCGATCCTGCAACAGCGTTTTTTCTAGTAGCGTCATTCCCCGGATAATATTTGGAGATTCGCTCAACTGATTATCATTGTCAGCGTCAGATATGCTCTGAATGAAATGCTGTATCGCATTTCGATCTTCCGGTAAGGGAAGTGGATGTAAAATGTTGATCACACCCTCATCATGCGGCACCATGTGAGCGATAAGAGGGTGTGCATGCTCCGGTTCTTCTGGCGAAATTTCCAAGTCTTCGGATTGAATATCCAACAAATCTCGAATATCATCAATAATCAATCCACACACAAATCCATCCCATTCGAATAGGAGAATATTGTCACTAATTTTGTACCGAAATGACACGTGACCTAAGGCATTATCTAAATTCATGACTGGGACTGGCTGCCCATGATAGTTAAAGATGCCAACAATATGATTGGGCATATTATCAATGGAGACGAGCTCGGGGAGGTAAATGACCTCCTTCACGATTGGGAGAGGCAATGCATACCGTGAGTTATGTCGATTGAAAATGACGTGGAGTCCAGATGTTATTGGTAACATTAAGGTAGAACAGTGCATAGTTCACCCACAGCTAGAACACAATCCACCTTCCCGAAAGGGCAAGAATGGGTGTGTTTGGAGATGGAATAAAAGCTTGATTGCTAAAACCGAGTCAATACACATTGTCATGATCCTATAGACTGCCCCCGTGAGATATCGAATAGATTGCTGGAGGTCACTCATAACTCTTACAGAATCTGGAAGGGTCATGTCCTGTAAGCACCCTTCCGTTTAGCAGACATCTACAGAAAAAGTCGTCATCCTATTGCGAACGATTGACCTCATTATCTTCACATCGCCCTTGGACATTCACATCTCGCACGTGGAGGAATTTCGAGTTCTTCTGTGCGTGACAAGAGACACAGCTCAGACCGATAGATTCTTCGTGGTTTGGCCCGCTGTGTCTCTCTTCCATTCTGACCATGCTCTACACCATCCGCTTAAGATTCTCAGCGATCTTTTGCAGTGAGTGCACACCCTCATTGGTTTCATGAATCCCTGAGACCGTTTCTTTTGCTCCGGCATTGAGCGAACTCATCGCTTCAATAACGGGTTTGACAGCCTTGGCTTGATCTTGCACATTATGTGTAATTTTCAGAGCACTTTGGTACGCACTATCTACTGCCTTCCGAACACTCGAGAACGCATCGAGTGCTCCTTGGGCATGGATCTTCACTTGCTCAACGGTCTTGGTTCCTTCTTGTGTGACCA
>QIMB01000105.1 GCA_003233615.1 Nitrospirota bacterium | reverse complement strand
CCAGCTCCATGGCTACAACTGTGAAAACTTTCAGGATTCCCTTTCCCTCGAACAATGTAAGAACACGCACCCATACTGCCGGGAATAATACCCATATCACCAGTTCGTGCTCTCACCGCACCTTTGCGTGTAACCCACACGTCTTCTCCATAATGCGATTCCATAGCCACATAATTATGATGACAATTGATCACTTCTTGAGTAGTCTCAAAGGGAGGCACTTGTCCAGACTTCCGAATGGCTTGCACCACATTCTCCATCATGAGACGTCGATTCGTCATAGCAAAATCCTGCGCCCATTGCACCGCCTGCACATAATCGTCGAATGAGTCTGTGCCCTCTTTTAAGTACGACAAATTCACATCGGGCAAATTCCGCATCCATTTCCGCATATCTCGTTTGGCCAATTCGATAAAATAATTTCCGATGCGGTTACCCACTCCCCGAGACCCGCTGTGCAACATGAGCCACACCGATTCCTGAGTATCCAGACATACTTCGATAAAATGATTTCCCGTACCTAATGTCCCAAGATGGTTCACATCATTCCCTCGATTGAGTTTGGGATGTTTGGCTAGAATCTCAGCATAGGTGGGCTTCAACCGTTCCCATTCTGAAAGGTGGTGTTGAGGAATATTCCACCAGGCCCCTTGATCATGTTTTTGCCCATTATTCGTGCGTCCGTGAGGAACAGCTTGCTCAATCGTTGATCGAATCGTGCGTAACGAATCCGGGAGGTCACGTGCGTTGAGCGTGGTGTGCACGGCCATCATCCCACAGCCAATATCCACACCAACTGCCGCTGGAATAATCGCGCCCTTGGTGGGAATCACACTCCCGATCGTTGCGCCCATTCCCCAATGTACATCAGGCATCACCGCCACCCATTTATAGACAATCGGCAGCGAGGCCACATTGCGCAACTGCTGCTCTGCCTCCTTCTCAAGAGGCACCCCCTTCACCCACGCCTTAATCGGCACCCCTCTACCCGATTCAATTAATTGATACGATGATTTATCCATGATCGTATTTACATACACATTCAGGTTACAGAGCCGCAGCGATCTTTGAAGGTCAATTCAGCTACAGCCGATTTATCGAGATCCCCTTTGCCATGAGCAACAAGCCGCTGATACTGCTCTGAGGTCGCGTTGGCTAAAGGCAGGGGCAACCCAACCGACTCTGCCATCGCACAAGCAATCCCGGAATCTTTCGCGGCATGAGCAGCGGAAAAATAACACTCATGGTCACGATTCTGCATATCGGCCCCATCAGTTTCCAAGACACGAGACGCCGCTCCCGTTTGACTGAAGACTTCTTGCAACATGGTCAAATCCAGGCCCAACGCCTCACCCAAACCCAACCCTTCCGCCAACCCTGCCGTATTAATATTCATCACCATGTTCACCAAAGCTTTCACCTTTGCAGCTTGCCCGGCTCCTCCAATATGGCGAAGTGTGGTACTGAGCATTTCCAGGAGCGGCTTGGCTCGATCAAAGCTATCTTGCTTGCCTCCACACATCAGATACAACGTGCCCTCACGAGCTTGTGGAATGCTGCTGGCCATACAGGCTTCAAGCGATTGTCCGCCCTGCATCTCAACCAGGGCCTCCACCTCTCTATGCACCTCAGGTGAAACCGTCGCACAATTGATAAATAACCGCCCCTTGGCATGGGCAAGCAGACTATCAGGATCATCAGCCCTAAAAATCCCATGCATATCAGCATCGTTAGACACCACCGTCACCACCACCGACGAAAGCTCCGCCACGCGCGCTGGAGTCGGCACACATGCGGCGCCAATCTCTTTGGATAACGACTCCGCCCTCTCCCGATCAACATCGTATACAGACGTGACAACACATCCAACATCTAATAAACGACGAGCCATATTGGCTCCCATACGCCCCACACCCACAAATCCAATACGTTTCATCGACAGTTCCATCACATCCCTTTCACTCCATCACATCCCTTTCACAAGATAAACCGATACCCGACAAACACCAGAAGGACAACAGGAATCACCATCCCTCCGCAGACCCCATTGATACATCTAACAAACATCCACAAAACAAGTATAGGCGCACCCACGAAACCCTCCAAGAAATGCACCACAAACCACCCCCCTCTGGTCATTCTCGACATTGGCAATCAAGAATCCATCTTCCTCATCCGTCTTTCTCCCCAATCGCTTGCAGGTATCCAACTCCTTCCTCGTCATGCCTGCATGGATTAAGCAGGCATCCATCTTCAGAAAATGCCTCAAAATTCACCTGTACTTTCATGCCAAGGTTGGGTAGCATAAAAATCAATACGTATGTTGTTTGAGCGCAATGCAAAGGAGCCACCATGTCGGAAATCATATTTTTGGTAGAAGAGGCACCAGTGGGTGGGTTCACTGCACGGGCCTTGGGAGAATCAATATTCACTGAAGCTGACAATTTGAGCGAACTGCACACAAAGGTTCGTGACGCGGTAAAGTGTCACTTCGATGAAGAAAAAACTCCAAAAATAATTCGCTTACATCACGTGCGAGAAGAAGTCTTAGCTGTATGAGATTGCCCCGCAACCTATCGGCAGAAAAACTCATTTAATCGCTAAAACAACTAGGCTATCAAGTCACTCGACAAACTGGAAGCCACATTCGATTAACCAGCACACAAAAGGGAGAACACCACATCATCATACCCAATCATAACCCTCTACGTGCGGAAACTCTCTCAGCAATCCTGTTAGACATAGCAGGACATTTTTCAATGACTCGCGAAGAATGCTTACAAAAACTTTTT
>QIMB01000173.1 GCA_003233615.1 Nitrospirota bacterium | reverse complement strand
GTAGCCAGGTTGTTCAGACTTGCGGCCACAAAGGGATGGCCTGGCCCCAGCGTTTTCTCAACAATTGCCAGAGCGCGGTGGTAGAGTGGCTCAGCCCGGGCGTACTGCCCTTGGGTCTTGTAGAGCACGGCCAGGTTGTTCAGGCTTCCGGCCACATCAGGGTGCTCGGGCCCCAGCGCTGTCTCTCTTATTGCTAGCGCGCGTTGGGACAACGGCTCAGCCCGGGCGTACTGCCCTTGGGTTCGGTAGAGCTCGGCCAGGTTGTTCAGGCTCGTAGCCACATTAGGGTCATTGGGACTGGTGTTTTGCTCGGCGACTTCGAGAGCCTTCTTCGCAACCACGACAGCACGGTCATATTGGCCTGTCTGATACAGTTCCATGAACTCCTGATTAAGAACTTCCCATTCAGTGCCTAGGTCCGAGCACCCTGATGTAGTCAGCAACAAAAGCAACAACACCGTTGTCATTGTCAGCATGTATTTCATTCGTTCTTGCGTCCTCTCTTACGGCTAACTAAAAAAGACGGCCTCAATGTCGTGATAGTTTACTGCGTTTAGCTGATCCCATGTAACAGAATCAGGTAGTCGGTTACATTTTTCTTCTTTTTCTCTCCTTATCGTACGGGTATCCCTTCACGATGCTGGTCTAGATGATGGACACGCTGGGGAACCACATACCTGTGTTCCTTCGTGCAGATGAAGACCTAGTTTTTCTAAAACCGCTGGAAGAATATTATTCAAGATAGTTTCAGAAATGGCGATTGCATGTGTAGCCTCTTCTCGTGTTGCACGTCCTCCATGGTGGAGAATTCTGTTCCTGATTATTCGAGCATCCGTGATTTCTTTCCAAAATTTAACGGTTGTTCCTGAGCGAGTAAATGTGGAAAGATTAATTGCAGTGAAGTGATTAAGAACCTGGAGCAAGGCCTTAGTGAGTTTTTCGTTTTTCTGTTTCATAATAGTCTCTACCAAGAAATTAGCAGCAGATTCGGTATGGAAGCACCCATGTAAAATTGGAGCGAGTATTCCAAAGTTTAATCCCGCTTCTCCCGCTGCGACGGCAAAAACCAGAGACGCACGAGGATATGAGGAAAGCAAGTTTTTTGCTTCATCCAACATGCCTTGCGGTTGCTCAATTACTCCAGAGTGTTCGAGATAGTAATCACGTAAACGTACTTCTTTAAAGTCGTCAACAATACGGTCGTAGACTTCCCAATCCTCTAGCACGCCCTCACGAAAATTCTCGTACATTTCTTCAAAAAAAACGTCCGCTGCTGCGTCTTCAGGTGTCATGCTCATAAGTCGGTTAACCTTCTTTGTTGTGATTTTAATAAGCCGATGTAACAGAATGGGCCATTCTGTAACCTATGTCTCTGTCTGAAAGAAAGATTCATCGCTGAGTGAAGACCATGATGTTGTACGCGCTGGTCTTGCGGGACGGGCCTCCCTTGCTCCACGCGCAGGCCGTGCACATCTCGCCTCACGTGCCGGCCGGGCTTGACGAGCTGGCTTAGCTGGGCCTCCTGTAGCCTCAGAGGAAAAGTATACTGCGTTACCAGATCGATCTCTTACCCATCCATCTTCGAACCAACCGAGGTATTTCCCTGAGTAGTCATACACCGCTTCGTCTGCAATCCAAGCCACCGGACTTCCGTCGTACAAATAAATCGACGAATAATCTTGGCCGTCATCGATCCAAGCAATTGGGCGTCCTTCATGGTTGTAAAAAGTTACGTAATCATCACTCATAAATTCCCCTTTTTTTGCCCATGTAACACTATGGCCCATAGTGTTACATTTTGAGGGTCTTTTCCCCTGATTTTGACCATTTCGCATACTTCTCAGGGCCAAAAATGTAACCGTTCTCCTAAGCGAAGTGTTACATCGTACCCTCTCAAATAGGGTCACCCTGAAAATCGACTGTCAAAACCCGCATGTTTAGCGGGTTTTTGTGTGTCGTGACACCCTCTTGTGTACTCAAAATGAAAGGGGGCGCATTATTTTATTCAACGAATGTGTTGTTATCAGGGATATTCATAAGAACAAGAGGCATTGAACACCATGTATATTGCAACAAGTTATCAGATTTAGGAATCCAACAAGCGATGGAAAACGTGACGAAAACATCACAGCGTAGGGATAAATCTCAGCGTACCAATAGCGCTGATTTCTATCAAGAAGGCCGTGTCAAGAAATTCTGGAAGGCTGTGGGGCTAGGCCACAGCTTGATCGTTATTGACACTTTGCTTATTGGGGTGTTGCTGTTTTGGTAAAGACTCGTCTTCCGTTGAATGTACGTCACATTTAGTAGCACTATCGGCATTCCTTGTGCGGTGATTGTGGCGATAATAATCGTTGTTCTTCTTGTAACCTCTGCAAAGAGGGACTTTAAGGTTAAGGGCCTAGGAGGAGAATTTTGGGAGCCTAGTGCTCCTCTGACGATGTGGGTCATCTGTTTCTGGTCTTTAGTTTTCTCCATGTACTTTCTTTCTCCTAAAATCGAAAAAATCCTGGACCTGATGCCTTAGGTGTAGCCTGTGACGTCGATTCAGAAGAAAAAAACCAGTCTGAGTGAACATGGGACTGGTGAAATTTCTCCTATGTGGTGATGGGTGGTTTACTGGATGATATTACAGAATTCAGAATTCCGTAACATGTTGATCCTCAGCTCGATCATTACCCTTGCTCAGTTCAAGCTTCTGAATCACCTCAAAGCTGTGTTTCAGCAACAATACGGATCATACAGGATTTAGGGTTCTGGCCTTATAGTGTTATCATGATTCTTGTGAATGTATCTTGAGATTGACCAGGTGAAGCCGTGTCGGTGAATGAGGCCCCCATTTTTCACCACACTCCCGTCTCCCTGTGATTTCCTGTGTAGCCGGGGTTCGGCCCGGCAGCCGAGCCCCTTTTGTTTCGGCAAAAGGAGCCAAAACCAGTGACGCCCCGCCCGGCCTCAATCAAAGAGATAGACGCCAGGTACGAGAGGGCGAGCCAACTCACTGCGCTCAAACAAGGCTCGCCGGACTATGAGGCGTCCATCCAGAGGGCCGGACGGCAGGCGTCGGACCTTGGGAGACGAACAGGGCAGAGAGCCAGATGAAACAATCTGAAACCCTATATTCTGTATGATCCAACAATACACGGATACCGCCTCAAGCGATGGAATTGAGGATGGTGGCATCCATCGGACCATTGGCCAGCGAACGACTACGGCACCATGGGTTCCCTGTCGATCTCGAACCCTCTCATCCTAAACTCGACATTCTCGTCAAAGAAGCCAGCCAACACGCCCATTCCATTCTTGAAGCCAAAAGACTCTCGCGGTCAATCCCTTCTCGGGCAGAACTCACG
>QIMB01000287.1 GCA_003233615.1 Nitrospirota bacterium | reverse complement strand
TCCCCTCTCCCTTCCAACGAGAAGGAACTATTGATCAGTGACAAGAGTACAACACAAAAAATTATCAGGGCTAAAAGGAAATAAATCCCTCTCCCTGATTGGGCTTTCTAATTCATAATAAATTTCATTTCTTCTCCCCTCTCCCTTCCAGGGAGAGGGCTAGGGTGAGGGTAAAGGCTTCAAGATCTCTACCAACCATAGAAGGCCACTACGCTTCATCCAAAAATTGTTTCGTAATCCCGCCATACGCATCAATACGCCGATCACGGAGAAAGGGCCAATTGCGACGAACCTCTTCGATGCGCTTCAAATCGATATCCACAACTAAGGTTTCTTCCTTATCAATTGACGGGATCACAGACGAAAGAATTCCCCCAAAACTCCAACCCATCACCACCAGCAGGAGCCTCATGGCCAACACGATTCACCGCAACGACAAACACGCCATTGGCAATCGCATGGCTACGCTGAATCGTCATCCAGGCATCACGTTGAGCCTGTCCCTCTTCGGCTTTCTCCTTGGGATGCCACCCAATCGCCGTGGGGTAGAATAATATTTCTGCTCCTTGTAATACAGCCATACGCGCCGCTTCGGGATACCACTGATCCCAACATATTAAGGGACCAACAGTCGCATGCGCCGTCTTGATAGCCTGAAATCCCCGATCACCAGGCGTGAAGTAAAATTTTTCGTAATAGGCCGGATCATCCGGGATATGCATTTTCCGGTAAAGTCCAGCCATCTCTCCCCGCTCATCTAACACCACGAGGGAATTATGATAGACCCCGGCCGTCCGACGCTCAAAGACTGATACTAATATGGTTACTTGATGAGCTTTAGCAACCTTGGAAAACGTGTCAGTCAAAGGCCCGGGAACGGATTCGGCTAGATCGAACAAAGACACATCTTCGTGCTGGCAAAAATATTGGGTCTTGAACAATTCAGGCAGGCAAATGATCTGCGCGCCTCCTTGTGCCGCTTCTTCAACATTGGCCACTGCCCGTTCCAGATTCTCGGCAGGATTGGACGTACAGGCCATTTGAATCACACCAATGTTCAATGTATCTGCCTCAATCTATCAACAATGACGAAATGATGAATGCCAACGAATATCATTTTTCCATAGACGGAAGATTGGATGATGATTTGCTTGAAAGGCTGAGAGCTTCGGACGAAAGACTGCTCACAGGTGCATGAGGTTCGGATAGATTGGATTCTTCTTCGGATGACCTCTCCCATTCTTCATCTGGCACTGGATCAATAGACTGATCTTTGACAAGAGACGTGAGTGTGATGCCCTCTAAGGCTTCTTGTATAGCCGTATCCCGACGTATCAATAATTGGCTGATGATGCCAGTGCCAACCGTGAACCCTTGCGGCCCATTATGCAACTGATGCTGAACCACCTTCAAGACATCAGCAACGAAAATCGTATCGGGTGGCCGCGCCAATATCACACCTTTGGGCTTCTCGGTGCGCAAGAGCATATTGGCCTGAATCAGATCCCTGGTTAAAGATTCAACAAAGGTGAGAGGGACTCGCTGCACACGTGCTAATTGTTCTTCTTTGAGGGGTGCTTTCCCAGACAAGAAGCGGCGAGTGATGTGCCCAAGGAGGGCGAGTGTGACATACTCACGAAAGAGCGGCGTTTGATGTTTGCGGCGCAAATGCAGCAAATACGAGGACGGATGTTGATGGTAATACGCGACCTGTGCCCCGGCCAAGACAATGAGCCACCCCACATAGAGCCAGATGAGAAAGAGAATGAGGACGGCAAAACTGGAATAGATCGCACTATACCGGCTTGAACTGGCCACAAAGGCGGAAAAGGCCATCCCCGCGAATTGCCAACACATCCCTGCCGTGAGACCACCGACAAGTGCTGAACTTATGTTGACTGGCGTATTCGGCACAAGTTTATACAAAAAGGTGAACAGCATGCACATGAAAAAGAAGGGTAGGAGGCTTGTGAGTACCACAATAAGATAGCCAAAGGGCTGAATGTCCATGATTCGTTGGACTAACCAGTGACTTTGGGAAGACGCCATCAAACCGAACGCCGTAAAGACGAACACAGGCCCCACTAAGACGACGCTTAAATAATCAGTGATTCGCCGCGCCAATGGACGACCAACTTCCACTCGCCATATGGAATTGAGCGCCTCTTCGATTTTTTCAATAAGAGAATAGGTGGTGTAAAAAAGTCCCGCCACACCCACAGCTCCTAAAACCCCGACTTTCAAATTTTCAACAAACTGGATGATATTCGTGGTAATCTCTGCACCCTTATCTCCTAAGGGATCGAATGCTTGAGAAAGAATGGGCTCGATTTGTTGATGCACGCCAAACGCTTTGAGCACGGAAAATGTTACGGCTAAAAAGGGGACCAATGAGAGCGTGGTATACACCAGGCTCGTGGCACGAATACTCAGAAAACTTTCTTGAAATTCGGCTGCTGCGACTAACACGAGCCGTAAAAGCTTCACCCCGAATCGGCGAACGCCTGTGAGTTCGTGAACCTTCACGGTCCATACATCATGCTGGCAAAACTGTACAATTCGTTCAATCATTACATGAGTCTTCCGTCATTGCTACACAACAAAGAGCTCGAGAACATGTCTAGAAATTCTCATTCTCCCACGATGTTACTCAGTCCCCATTCTCAATACATCACAATGCGCATTCACCAACATGACGAACAATCGTTAAAAGGGACCATCGCGAAGCACAGTCTTCATTGATCTCTAACATGTATACAAAGCTCTTGTGCCAGATTTGGCGTCCACTTCTCTTCTTGTGCGTTCTCGCTGGATGTCCAACCTATACAGAATGGGACCAACGATGGCAAACAATTCAGCAGCTGGTTCAGAATGGCCACTATCAAGAAGCCAAAGAATTGCTGCATCATATCTTA
>QIMB01000411.1 GCA_003233615.1 Nitrospirota bacterium | reverse complement strand
TTGACAAAATCGCCGGAAAAGAAAAACATCAAGGTCCAGATATTTCACGAGAAGGCGTCCAACGGGACCTATTGCCGATTGTAGAGGGCTGCACGGTCAATACGAAGCACGGACTCGTCAAAACTGATCATATTTTATTTATTGCTGCCGGCGCCTTTCACACCGCCAAACCGTCAGACCTGATACCGGAGCTACAAGGACGATTCCCCATTCGGGTCGAACTGGAACCCCTCACCAAAGACGATTTAATCCGTATCCTCACAGAACCCAAGAATGCTCTGATCAAACAATATCATGCATTGCTCGGGACAGAAGGCATCGAGCTAGATTTTACGCCGGACGGCATTGAGGAAATTGCCGCAACGGCCGTGGAGGTCAACGACCGCACGGAAAATATTGGAGCCCGCCGTCTGTTCACAATCGTCGAACGCTTACTGGAAGACGTGTCATTTGAGGCGCAGGATCTTCCGGAAAAAAATGTCACGATCAATGCCCAATACGTGAAAGACCATTTACAAAATATTGTGAAAGATCAAGATCTCAGCCGCTTTATCTTATAACGGATTAGACGCATGGACGCCCTCATTAAAAAAGCCGATATCCTCATCGAAGCTCTCCCCTATATTCGAAATTTTGCAGGGAAGACCATTGTCATTAAATATGGCGGGCATGCCATGATCGAGGACAAACTCAAAGAAGGGTTTGCCGAAGATGTTGTCCTCTTGAAATATGTAGGCTTGAATCCGATTATTGTGCACGGAGGCGGACCACAAATTAATAAGATGTTGGAGACGCTTGGCATTGAAGCAAAATTCATTCACGGCGTTCGCGTCACCGATGAACCCACCATGGAAGTTGTAGAGATGATATTGGGTGGGCGTATTAACAAAGAAATTGTGGCGCTCCTCAATCAGCATGGAGGGAAAGCGGTAGGCCTCACCGGGAAAGACGGTCGATTGTTCACCACCAAAGCCTTCAATCCCAAAAGTCTCCTGCATCGCTATAGTGGATCCACTGAAGCGCTCCAGTCAGAAAACTATGGACTCGTTGGCGAAGTCAGTGAGGTCAATACTGAATTATTACTCACCCTTCAAAACGCCAATTACATCCCGGTGATTGCCCCGATCGGCGTCGATGCGAAAGGTAACACACACAATATTAACGCCGACCTTGTGGCAGGGAGTTTGGCTGCTGCCATTCAAGCCGAGAAACTGCTCATGTTGAGTGACGTGAAAGGCATTCGTGATGCCAAGAATCGTCATGTCTCAACACTTCCACGGAAAGACATGGAGCGAATGGTCAAGAAAAATGTCATCAATGAAGGCATGTTGCCAAAAGTTCATGCCTGTCTCACGGCCTTACAAGGAGGCGTGCAGAAAGCACACATTATTGATGGGCGTGTGCCTCATGCCGTCTTATTAGAAATTTTCACCGACAAAGGCATCGGCACAGAAATAGTGGCATGAACTTCTATGAGGAGCATAAAATCGAACCTCTCCTCTCCGTCATTCCCGACACATCCCCATCTTGAGTGTTCGACTATAGATATCTGCTAACAACCACCGCTGCGATGACCACTATTCGCTCAAGCTAGACCGCATTCTCAAGTGTGCGAGGTATGTCTTGACAGACTCTTAGATTCACCTCATCCTGAAAACACCTCCACCGTTCAGCCTCATTTCGTATTGGAAGAGACTTCGATTTTCTATGTCAGCATGTTCTATGGTACCCTTCTATGAGGTGAGATCTTGGTTCAACCTAGAGACGGTAGTTGGGTGCGGGAAAACTGTGTAAGCGATTGATGTGCATAGGAAATTTTTAAAACTCGTCGTCACCTTGAGGGTGATCAGAGATTGTAAAAATTTCCTAGGTGCATACAGAACTTGTGCAGACTTTCGTGATCCAACTGCTGTTTTTAAGTTGAACCCTTATGTCGAAGAATGACATTCGAGAGGTAGATAATTGAACTATACGAAGGTAACTCATGCTAAAAACGATTAAGGCAGTCATCGACTCAGAAGGCAATGTGCACTTGCAAGAACCTGTAAATTTTGTAGGGAACGGCATGCACTGGTTACCATTCTTGATGACGAATCACTCGGTAGCATTGCCGAGACAGCATTGCTCAGCGAACCGGCCCTTGCAGAAGATTGGAACCGTCCTGAGGAAGACGCAGCATGGTCCCATCTTCAACCGGTACAGTAGTCCTCGTTCCATTCCCTTTTTCAGACCTGTCACAGACAAAGTTGCGCCCTGCGGTCGTGCTTGCCAATGCAAACCAAAGTGATTGGATTCTGTGTCAAATCACCAGTAATCCTTTCGGAGATACTCACGCTATTGTCCTTGATGAAACGTGCTTCACGACTGGTTCTTTACGAATCACGAGCTATGCTCGGCCAGGGAAACTTTTTACGGCTAACGACACTTTGATTGTTGGACAAGTTGGAATTTTAAAAACAGAATCCATCAAACAAATTGTGGAAAGCATTGTATCCCTCCTGCGCCGAAGCCTCCATTTTTAGACAGATTATTGTGAATTTTTGCCGAACAAATCAGTTTTTGGATCCGCTTCGTTTCATCCACCAAACGTAGCCCTGGCATTATTATGCAAGAGATGCTAAACCGCACCATTGTCTAACATTTGCCAATGACCACCAAACTCTCTGTCAAAATAACAAGAATCACAAAAGAGTGGGGGCGCCAATTTAACTTAAGAGCCCTAACCCGGACGAGCCGGAACCAAACACGCAGGAATATTCGTAAGGCGGGAGGCGACAAAAAAGAACAAGACGAAGATGCGAAAGAATGCTCATATCGCTAAAGTAGGATGTTTTCAGAATGTCCTGAATAATCTTGATAGACAAGACTTTTGGAACAACACTACAAATCTCTTTGCAGCAACATACGAAAAGTTTTCCCTAAGAGACTCATACACATTACAGATCATGGCATAAAAACATGAAACTCTCGAAAGATTCAGCTTCTGGATTATCAAGTCAATCGACAATTCCCCAACCTGACCGCCAGTCAGCCCTTCTCCTTCTTGATCCCCAAAATGATTTTTTCCCGGGCGGGGCAATGGGAATGCCTGACAGCAATAATCTGATTCCTCTCATCAACACCTACATCAAACACTTCAGCCGACAGGGATGGTCAATTCTCGCCACACGCGATTGGCATTCGCCCACGCACTGTTCATTTACTGAGCAGGGAGGACCGTATCCTACCCATTGTGTTCAAGGATCTCGGGGTGCACAGTTTCACTCGGACTTGGTCATGCCCCCTGGAATGATGATCATTTCCAAAGGAACGAATCCCAAAAAAGACGCGATATCAGGATTTGAAGGAAGCAGTCTTGCCGACCGCCTGGAAGACCTCAAGGTAAAAACGGTGTTTATTCTTGGCCCCGCCACGCAAGATTGCCTCAAGCAGACAGTTGTAGATGCCTGCCAAATCGGCCTTCAGGTCGTCGTTCTCGAAGATGCCATAGGAACCCAGTGCACAGCAGACAACTTCAAAGGAATCTCTCAGGCAGGCGCCCTCCAAGCCACAGCATCAGAAATAGGCATACACACTTCATCCCTCTAAAGAATTACAATCCTCGCAAAATGTTCTGAACCTTTGTTTACCCTAAAAGCAAGAGTGTTATTATGTGATTTTAAGGGGACCCTATGTGAGAGGGGCGTCCCACCCATCTGGATTTAGGAATTTTCGGAACCCACCAAAGAACGGGCATGAATGGCATCAGTAATTTCTTGGCTGAAGGTTGCGAGTATTCGGCTCATGGCTTCAACAAGATCTTCATATTCCGAGCCTCGTACCATTTCAGAGAATTGGCTGGTCTTTTTTTGAAGAACCTGCTTTCCATCGTTTTCCATGAGAGTCCATCGAACTTTAAGCGCCGCTTCCTGGCTTTTCGTCCCATCCAATTGAATGATGTCCAATGACAATTGGTATTCCGGAAGATTCGACCGCTTCCACGGATACGGCACAATTCGATCGGTGGCAAGAAGCGCCGAGAGATTCTCCTTGAGAA
>QIMB01000215.1 GCA_003233615.1 Nitrospirota bacterium | reverse complement strand
TTCTAGGAGTCTGTCGGACTTAGAGAATCGAGAGCGACAAAGCGGCTAAGCGAGGTCAGGTTTTCACGATTTCGTTGGCCCATAGTGGGACAATGTGGAGGCGGAGTATTCTAGAGCTCAAACCATACATTCAGTATGATCACTTTTGCAGCCGATTCTTCATAAGTCCGACGGGCTCCTAGGTATTTGTCATAGGAAAACGGTAGAATTTTTCCCGAGGAGTTGGAGGGCAGTCCGATGCAAGGCAATGTCGTCCAACTTGCATGCCAGTTTCAATCATTCTGGTGCCAAGTTTTCCTCCTAGAGGAAGCGCTCGTAAGGGGTGGGGCCGTGGGCATTTCGTACTGCTCTACATCTTCTGTGTCCTCTGTGAGCGTCTCACCGTTATTCTCCGATTGTATGTCGACGGTCGAATGTCTTTCATGTGATCCCGATCGAACGACAGTCGTCATTCTAGGAGCAGGAAAAGGGGGGACAGCCCTTCTCGAACTCCTTACTCGCCTTCCGGGAGTTGAGATCGCAGGGATTGCGGATCAGGATGCGGCTGCTCCAGGCCTTCAGTACGCATCTCAACTGAACATTCCTATTACACTGGACCTCGTGAGTCTCATAAGCCTGCAGGACATTCATCTTATCGTGAATGTGACCGGTGATTCTCATCTCGACTTACTGATCGCGACACATAAACATCCTAGGACAGAAGTCTTAGGAGGGTCTGCCTCGAAGGTCTTGTGGGATCTTGTCCAACATACATCTCACATTCAGTCGCAACTGTTTCAAACAGAGAAACTGGCAGGCATGGGCACGTTTGCTTCAGGGATAGCGCATGATATCAATAATCCTTTGTATATCTTATTGGCATTTGCAGAGAATATTCTTGAAGAAACTGATGTCCCTACGATGCATGAACGGGCAAAAAGTATCATCCAAGCCGGCAAACGAATTCAAGGAATTTGTCAAAACATTACACAGTACGCAAGAGCGGCGACAGCAGACGATGTTACTGCCGTCACAGTGAATGACAAGCTTGATGAGGCATTACATATTGCACGCTATGCCACCACCCTTCAAGATCTTTCTATCGTGAGAAACTTTAATGAGAAAGTCGAAGTGTTGGTCAACTCTTGTGAGCTGTTCCAAGTCTTCGTCAATCTCATGACCAACGCGATTCATGCGATGGATGGAAGAGGAACGTTGACGCTCTCCTCGTGCTGTGAAAACGGCATCGGAAAAATTACGATTGCTGACACTGGTTCTGGTATACCCACAGAAAATCTTGAAAAAATATTTGATCCTTTTTTCACGACGAAGCCATCAGGGCAAGGAACTGGACTTGGTCTGCATAACGTGAGAGCGATTATCAAAAAGTATCGAGGTACACTCAAGGTGGAGAGTGAAGTCGGGACAGGGACCACGTTTATTATCGAGCTCCCAAAGGCGCCCAAGACAATGTAACGCGGGATGAAAGATCCATGAATACGGCCAGTGAACATACTCCTTCGGTTAAAGGCAAAAGTGGCCTCAAACGAAAACTGATTGTATCCATGCTCCTCGTTGGAGCCCTTCCCCTCGCCATTGGCCTGGTCATGGCGTTTTTCCAGGGAACGAAGGAAATTCGCGAGGTCAGCGGGACGAGCTTTGAAGCGCTTGCGACTGAGACGGCACGGAAAATTGACCTCATCCTCAGCGACGAACTTGCGCACACCTCTCAAATCACAACTGACGTACATATTATCCATGCTCTGGAGATTCGCCGAGACCAACTTGCCGATTTCGGCGACGAGGCCTTGAAAACACTGATTGCCGAAGATACAGAGGCATGGGAGAACGAGGAATCGGAGTTTGTACAAAGCCTCACACACAATGATCTGGTCACCATACTCCGACGATATTATGGCGGAACCTATGTTGATCCGGGTCATCCTATTCCTGTGGTTACGCGTTCCGCCACTCGTGGGTTATTTCTCACCGATGTGGAAGGACGTCTCATCGCGACGCTTACTACTACAGTGCCTTATGCCCATTCCCATGAATCATGGTGGAGAGGTGCTTTTAAGAACGGGGTCGGTCAACCGTATATTGGAAATGTAGGCTTCAATACACAGTTGGAGGTTTATACCTTTACTCTTTCTTTGCCGATCATGGACAGTCTTCGGTATCAGGTCGTTGGCGTGTTGCATCGAATCTATGATGCCAAAGAATTTTTTGCTTCACATATCGACACCATTCGATTTGGAGAAACCGGACATGTCATGCTTATCGACGGCAATGGCACGGTTCTCAGCTGCCCCATTTTACCCACAGGCACTCGCCTGAGCGACCCCCAGATCATTCCCCTGGTGACACCTATGCATAATGGCTGGACTCCGGCTCCCAGTGATGGACATGGTGGTGTGCGTTCTTCCATTATTGGCTTTGCCCCCCTTCCCACGACCAGTAGGATTACGCAAGCCTCTACCGGAAAAGGGTGGCATATGTTTGTCTGGCAATCGTCTGACGAATTGTTTGCTCCTATCGAACATCTCTTTACGTGGGTTTCTGCTGTCAATTCTACTGTTGGGCACGCTTGGCTCTATTGCCGCCGGTCGTATTGTGACGCCCATTCGTCGACTTCAACAAGCCGCGAAGCTTATTGGTCGTGGGGAATGGCAAGAACCTATCTCTATCAAGACCGGCGACGAAATTGAAGAGCTGGCTGACGAGGTCAATCGGATGAATCAGCAGTTGGCCTCAGCGTTCGCAGGGCTTGAAGGTGAGGTAGAAACCAAATCTCAGGAAGTCCAATATCTCCAAGAATCCACAGCCCAAATCCTTGATAGTGTCCCGGATCCCGTGATTATGTTAGATCAGGAGCAACAGGTCGTGTATCTCAATCGTGCCTCTAAAGAAGCGTTTCATCTGAAAAACAATGGACAGTTTGAAGGCAAATCTCTTTTTACGATTCTCGATATGGATTCGACGACACAACAGAAAATCGGAAAAGAATTTCATGCCCGCAGCGCCCATGCCGCCGAAGAGACACCTGAGACGTTGTTAGCTACTAGTCGCTCCAATGGGGGACTGAGAGACCCACTTCAGCAAGCCACGAATCGAACTGCTGGCTCGGACCGCCAAGAAATCCATGTCAATGGGCAGATCTACCGTTACCAATGGTTTGGCGTACGAGCACGGTCTGGCCGCGAGCAGGAAGTTGGATTGGTGTTTCGAGATGTGACTGAAGAAAGTCGACTCCAGGATCGCCTGATCAAGGAAGAAAAGCTTGCCAGCATCGGTGTGCTCAGTGCAGGAATCGGTCATGAGCTAAACAATCCTCTCGTCGGAGTCATTGGACTTGGTGAAGCCATTCAAGACGAGGAGAACCCGAGTCAGATTAAAGAGTATGCCCAGAGTATTGTTCAACATGGACGACGTATGGCTTCGATCA
>QIMB01000222.1 GCA_003233615.1 Nitrospirota bacterium | reverse complement strand
TCCCCACTCCCTCAAAATGGTTTATACCCTCACAATTATTTTTCGGCATCGACTCGTTAAGAATTTAATTTTACGTTTACTCATTGAATATCCTTGATCATCTGCGTGACTCGAAACGTTCATGTTCTAACTCTTCACGTCATTCTTATGAACCCTTAGAAATCTGCAAAATTGTTCATTAACCGAATGAGCCCTGAACCCCCGATGACGACCATGAGGCTTGGAAAAATAAATAAGATAAGCGGAATCATGAGTTTTACCGCCAATTGCGCAGCCTTTTCTTCAGCTTTCATTCGACGGTTTAATCTCATAGAGTCAGAATGTACTCGTAATGCTTGACCTACACTTGTCCCGAATCGGTCGGTTTGAATGAGCAAGGCGACGAGACTCCGAATATCTGCTAAATCGGTTCGTTGCACTAGATTCCGCAAAGCTTGTGCACGGGAAAGCCCCGCCCGCAATTCAAGATTCAGAAGATTAAACTCTTCTCCGAGATCTTTATGACCCATCATGATTTCTTGACCGACTCGATTCATCGCTTGATCCAAACCTAATCCAGCCTCCACACATACGACCATCAGATCCAGAGCATCAGGAAACCCATCTACCAATCGTTCTTTTCGCTGATTGATAGCAGAATTGAGCCAGATTTGTGGCGCGTAAAATCCCGCAACCATACAGAGCACTAAAATCCCAGGAAAGGCATAAGGAGAAGACATCTCTCTGGTAGCTTCTGTGCCAAAAGCGAGAAAACTCATTCCAAGCACAATCGCAAGTAATATCCGAGATCCAAGAAAATTGATTGGAGCACGAGAATTTCGAAAGCCGGCGGTCACAAGTTTTTCACGAATACGAGAAATTTGAGCTTGATCCTTTGGTTTACTTATTTGACCCAAACGTTCCAAGACATACTCAAATGCCTGTTGAACAGGGCTCTTGTTCTTCTCAGATGTTTTCCCCTGAGAGACCTTGAGAGATTCCCCCTTCACTCGAGTGCCCCATTCGGATTTCTGTTGTTTAGATTGGAGGAAACTATACAGACCCCAACCCAGCAGCAGCAGCATGAAGAATACTAATAAGCTAATAAGGAGAAGAGGATCCATTTGTTTTTACACCTTTATTTGACACATGTTTCTCATGACAAAAGCCCCAAGACACATCAAAAAACCCGCTCCCAGCACCATCATCTGGCCTATAGGATCTTCAAACAGTACCATCATATACTCTTCGTTCAAATAGAATAGAACGCCGGCCATCACAAATGGCAACCCAAAAAGTATATAGCCGGAGAGCCTACCTTCAGCAGAAAGCGCTCTAATCCTCCCAAATAATTCGTATCGTTGTCGAATCAATCGACTGATGGCTTCAATAATTTCAGCCAAATTACCTCCTGTTTCACGTTGAACGACCAATGCCGTGACAAAGAACTTCAAGTCAACACAATCTACACGTTTGGTTAAATTCTGCATGGCTTCTGGAACATCAATTCCAAAAGAAATTTCTTCGACCGTCCGACCAAATTCCGGCCCAATGGGGTCAGGAAATTCATCACCCACCATTTTCATTCCGACCGAAAAGGCATGTCCTGCTCGAAGAGCACGAGCCATCAAATCAAGCCCCTCGGGTAATTGCCGTTGGAATTCAGCAAACCGTTTTTTTCTTTGAATTTTGATAGCCACCCATGGCAACAAACACCCTACGACACCCAATCCCAATGCGACGAGCACGCCCCAATCTTTGAATGCCGAAATAAGACCACCTACCATGCCAACACAGCCGCTCAACAGCAAAAATACCCCAATAGGCATTTGGCTATTGGCTTGCTGTAATAATTGTTCTAACCCTCCAAGGTTACTGAGGGAAGACAACACTTGTTGCATCCACGGAACAGCACTGAGTTGGCGCTTACGCAAAATTTCGTGTTCTGCCGAATTCGTACCTTCATGAGGCAATCGGCGTTTCAATTTTCGTTGTTGTGGACTGACAACTTGGTGATAAAAGTAATACCCACCTTCAATGAGTAAGATGAGCGAAAGAAAAATTCCAAGACTAATAACAATTGTCATGCTAATTCTCCTACAAACCCCAATTGTCTTCTCAGCACAACAGCCGAATGCTCGACCAATACATCATTCATCTTCTTACACTTCATAGACTTTGTCTGGATCAAAAATACTCTGATTACATTCAATGCCCAAGGCTTTAAAACGTTCGACAAACTTTGGTCGAATTCCCGTGGCTTTAAAGACCCCATGAACCTTTCGCTCAGCATCAAGGCCTGTTTGTTGAAACAAGAATATTTCTTGTAAGGTAATCGTCTCACCTTCCATGCCGACAATTTCTGACAAACTGGTTATTTTTCGTGATCCATCCGACAATCGGGTCATTTGCACAATCACATCAATAGCCGAACTGATATAGTGGCGTAGCGCTTTGGTGGCAAGATTCAACCCAGCCATAGCAACCAATGTTTCAACACGCGTCAAACAATCTCGAGGCGTATTCGCATGAATCGTCGTCAACGACCCATCATGACCTGTATTCATGGCCTGAAGCATATCCAAGCATTCCCCGCCTCGCACCTCACCCATGACAATTCTGTCAGGCCGCATTCTCAAACAATTTTTAACGAGTTCCCGCTGGGATACTTCACCCCGTCCTTCCACATTGGGTGGTCGAGTTTCCAGTCGAACCACATGATCCTGACGTAATTGCAACTCAGCGGAGTCTTCAATCGTCACGATACGTTCATCTTCAGGAATGAATCCTGACAGAATATTGAGAATAGTGGTTTTGCCAGTACCCGTTCCTCCTGAAATCATGATATTCAAACGAGCCTCAACAACCCCTCGTAGCAACTCAGCAATTTCCGGCGTTAAAGATCGTTTTTCCACCAGATCTTGTATTTGTAGTTTATCCTTGGAAAATTTCCGAATGGAAATCGATGAGCCATCAAGTGCTAATGGTGGAATAATCGCATTCACCCGTGACCCATCTAATAAGCGGGCATCACACATGGGAGACGATTCATCAATCCGACGCCCAACCGCTGAGACAATTTTTTCAATAATTTTTCGCAAATGACTTTCATCGCGAAACTTCACATCGGTAAGTTCAAGTTTTCCAGCCCGTTCCACATAAATTTGGTCACACCGGTTCACCAAAATATCATTCACCGACTGATCCTGCACAAGAGGCTCAAGCGGACCAAGCCCCATGACTTCATGCTGGATATCAGAGATGAGCACTTCACGCTCTTTCATACTCAGAGGAACAGATTCTGCTTCCAGCAGCTCGGTGACGAGTTTGGTCAATTCCGCTTTCAGCAAGGCATCGTCTAACGTCGCGATAATAGTCAGATCTAGCGCATCAATCACTTGCCGATGAAGACGCTCTTTCAGGGGACCAAGATCCAACCCTCCCGATTCAGGACCTACCTCGACATTACTCCATTCTGATTGCAACATTATGCTTCGCTTCCTTCACCGTTGTATGTTAAATACGCGCTGTTCATGCAGTGGCCTGAGTTTTTGCAGACTTAAAAGGACGCAACCAGCTAAGAAGAGAGGATTTCTCTTGAGGCGCCTGCGCTTGATCATCAAAAGTACGGGCAAAATTCATAAAGGACTTTCCAACGGTTGATTTAGGAGCTGAGTCAATCAACGGCTTCCCGCTATTCACTGAATGACTTACCGAAAGATAATCATTCGGGACCAACCAATGAGATTTTTGCTTGAGAATATCTTCGGTTTCTAGCAGGACATCACTTTCAGAAGGTAAGTACCTGTTCATGATTAACCGCAATTTCGCAGGGGGAAATCCCGAGCCACGAAGCAAATCCAAAATTCGCTTCGTACGATGAATGACAGGCACCATCAACGTCGAGGTGACTAAGATTAACGAGGACACCTCCAGAGCTTTCTTCGTGGTCAAATCTAATACATGGCCGCAATCAATCACAATATAATCAAAATTAGCTTGGAGAATACGTAACGTGCTTTCGACACAATCCGGGCTTAAGCGACCAGTGCTCAGGTCATCATACCCGGATGCGAGAACCTGCAGTCCAGATGCTTGATCCAGTCTGGATGGATCTGCAGCGATATCACGAAAGCTATGAGACGGTTGGAGATCGAGATAGAGGGGAAGATCACCGCCATGCTGATTCACATCGACTAAGACAACGCTTGGGTTAGTGGGCAAGCGCATTAAGGCAGCCGCAGTATTGACCGCCACACACGTTGTGCCCACACCACCTTTTCCTCCAAAAAATGCCAAGATCTTTCCTTCTTTTTTAATCTCGTCACTTGTCTCAGGTGCAGAAATGACCCGTTTCTGAAAACGGGTAAAAGCATCATCAACCTCATTTTTTCTGATGGGTTGGGAAAGAAATTCTTTGGCTCCAGCTCGCATCGCATCTAAGAGAACTGCCGATTCAAAGTTGGACGCCGTCAAAAATATTT
>QIMB01000047.1 GCA_003233615.1 Nitrospirota bacterium | reverse complement strand
TATTTTCACAAGTGTACTCTGTGGAGTCCTTGTCTCTTTTCCATTCAATGTCTCGTCGCTCAGAGCCGCTGCTGCCCATAACATTCACATCGAGCCACAGCCTCCATTTTTTTCTCCCAATCAACTTACCATTTCGGTGGGGGCACAACTTACCTGGGCAAACCGGACACGCGAACCCCACACCATCGTTTCAGATGATTGCCGTTCAAGAAATATCTGTTCCTTTGATTCCGGCTTCTTAGGGCCTAACGCCCGCTATTCCCTTCCCAGACTCGAACCGGGCCGCTATCCCTATCACTGCGGCATCCACCCCTTCATGCGCGGCCTCCTCACCATCCACCCACCACAATCATTCTCCTCTTCTGACATTTAGGCACTCCTCAAGACAGAGGACCGTGAAGGAAACTTATCGGAACAACGTAGTCCTTTAGGCAGAGGCATCAACTTACAATCACCATAAACAATTGAATAATTTTCAATGCCACATGGAGATGCATTGACATTGTGCGCACATAAAGGGATAATAAATATTAAGGAAAAATAAGAGGTCTCTATGAGCAAGCACACTGTCAAAACACCACGCAAGGATCCTCCAAAAAACATCAATCTTCGGATAAAGCCACAGGCACGTTTATTAATTGATCGCGCCTGTGCGATCACAGACAAGACCGTCACAGAATTCGTTCTGGATGCGGTCTGCCGTGAAGCCGAAGATGTCCTGCTTGATAGGCGCGTGTTTTCTCTCAATGAAAAAGCCTATCAAGCCTTTGTCACGGCGCTTGATGCGCCTACACAGGGCAATCCTAAGCTTAAAGAACTCCTCAGGCGGAAGCCCATTTGGGAACGCTGAACAAGACTTCCGACTGGTCGCCTCAACTCACTGCACCCGAATCCCTCAATGCTCAACATCGGATTCAGAACTTTGATTGTGGAAATTCCACTCTGAACATTTGGCTGAAACGTCTGGCAATCAAAAATGACATATCCGGTGCATCTCGAACGTATGTAGTCTGTCATCAAAACCATGTTGTCGCCTATTACACTCTTGCAACCGGTGCCATCCACTGTGCCGATGCGCCAGGACGAATTCGACGAAACATGCCTGACCCTATTCCTGTCATGGTGCTTGGTCGTCTAGCCGTCCATCTCGATTGGCAGAAGAAAGGCCTGGGAAGCGATCTTCTTGCTGATGCGATCAAGCGAACCCTGCAAGCCGCAGATATTGCCGGGATTCGCGCCTTCATGCTTCACGCCCTCTCTGATGAGGCTAAAAAGTTTTACGAACAGTTTAGGTTTCAGTCATCCCCCACAGATCCGATGAATCTCATGATTACCCTCAAAGACGCGCAGACCAATTTATCGTAGGTGGACTTTGATGTATTCAATAAAAAAACGGTCCCACTTTATAAACACCTATTGGCATATCCAAAAATTTTGTATATCCATGTCCGTATGTACCAAAGAGGAGCGGGATGAAAGAATCTAAGCGAAAAAAATCCAATGCTCGAGACCGCGAAACTGTCGAAATAATCAAAAAAGTACAGCGTCATAAGCTCTTCAACCCTTCTGGGCTAAAAAAAGGGATTAAGATCATTGATCAACACCTACAGGTACGAGGGAATTCCAATACAGATCTTTTACGACTCAAGGGTAATCTTTTCGAGATTTTGGGGAAGGACCAGGAATCAGCAATAATCTATAGAAAAATTCTTCGTCTCGTTCCTAACCATATTGAGGCATTAAGTGATTTAGGTGATGTCTACCAAAACCTTGAAGAATTTCAAAAAGCTCTACCCTATTACAACCATGCATTTCGATTGATCAAAACAGGAACAGGCCATACGGGAATCTATAGATTCGATGTCAAAGGTGAGGATTTCATACAAACTGTGGATGGGAAAGCAAGATGTTTGCTGGCATTGCAAAAACCAAAATTAGCCATAAAATGTTTGTTAAATGCTCTTCAACTTTATCCCTATGACATAAGTCTCGTTGCTCGCTTCCAGGAAGCCCAAAAGCAATATCAAGAACTGAACCCATAAGGAATTGTCCTATATTTCACAATGCGTCTCGTTCCATCTCTCACGCATTGCACGAAAATGGATCGAATGGTACATTCTCAACATAGGTCTACCAATGATCATGAATACACAGTTGACTGGTCCCATCGTCTAGGCTGGTCTAGGACGGCACCCTCTCAAGGTGCAGACACGGGTTCAAATCCCGTTGGGATCACCAGCCTTCGCAAAGGCTTTGGCTGGCATGCCAAACAGACGTTGCCAAGAAGGCTGTCCGCCGAAGCTTTAGCGTAGAAGGACTGGTTCGAACGCAGTCTCATCCGCCCCACCAAACCGTGATTGCTAAAAATATAACCCCTCTCCCAGTCATCTTTGCTGGCCTCCCGCCTGTCTGAATGATAGCGACTGATTATTCATAAGGAACTGAATAAAAAATTGAGAACAACCAATGACCGCACGAACATTTCATGACGGGGAGAGTGATGGACTGGAAGCTCTAGAAGCACTCGACCCTGAAGCCATTCACTCCTTTTCAGATCTGTTAGGGGCGATGAAAAAGACCGCTTTTGGCGGTCGCCGCCTGGGTGAGGCATTTGAG
>QIMB01000010.1 GCA_003233615.1 Nitrospirota bacterium | reverse complement strand
TGTACTTGATAAGTGGCATCGTATCCCTCCTGGAAGTGTGGAAGGATGCTAGACCTTTTATTGCGACATATCAAGAGTGACGTGACACTAGAGGGATTTGGTACACGACAACGAGAACTTCTGCTCCTTCTTTTAGAACACAAGGATGGTTTAACCATTGACGATCTTGTCACTTCTCTAGGAATTACCAGAACTGCCATAAGTCAGCACCTCGCGGTACTTGAGCGTGATGGGTACGTGGAGAAGGGGAGTTTATTGAAAACTCTCGGACGTCCGGTGAGCACATATATCGTGACGAACAAGGGGAGGGATCTACTTCCCAAACAGTACTCTTGGTTTTCCGAACTCCTTGTGGAATCACTCAAAGACGTTGGGAGCGAAAGGCTTACGCAATATTTACAAAAAATGGCCAGGAGAGTGGCTCAGCAGCTTAAACCCCGCATGGCAGGAAAGACTTCTGAAGAACAGATAACCGAGCTGGCTAAGATACTGACAGAACTTTCTTATCAGGCCAATGCTGACACAACTGATACGCAAAGTGGAAGGCCTGCAATTATTGCAACAAACTGTGTGTACCATAACGTAGCCGCCAAACATCCCGAAGTCTGTGAGTTCGACTTAGCCCTCATGTCGGAGTTATTAGACAGACAAGTAGAACATGCAGAATGTATGGTGCGCAGTGAAAATGTTTGCCGCTTCCGATTTCATCCGATAGAGAAGACATAGTTACTGCAGCGGTTCACATTCACGGTTACACCTCAAGACGGCAGTTCGGCACGGAATAAATACCCCCATGATATGCAGCCTTTCGTGATCCAACTGCCGTTTTTGGGTTTATCAGCAACATCCATTGGCGAAAAATAGACGGGCTCTCTTCTCCGTCCGAGAAGAGAGCCCGTTTCATGAACATCCTAACTGTTATCGCTAAATTTTAATCGACAAATACAATGCTCCCTTTCCACGATAGATAAAAACCAGGGCCTCTTTGTGATTTCCTAAATTGGAGACAACGTGAATAAAGTCTCTCTCAGATCGAATGGGTTCTCGGTTAATCTCACTGATAACATCGCCTTGAGTCAGCCCGGCTCGCTCGGCATCACTCCCTGCCATCACGTCCATCACGACGACGCCGCTGACATCAGTCCCCAATCCTAATTGCTGCATGAATCGTCCATCAATATTTTGTACAGCCACTCCCGCGAGCGGGCCGTTCTGCCTCATAGCATTCGCTTGAGCGACTTGTGTCGGAGAGTTTTTCTCACGGATCACAGGCTCAAGCGTGACTGTACTCCCATCCCGTATCACTTCCAAGATCACCTGAGTATCAACGGCCGTTTCTAACACCTGCCGTTGCAACATCCGCGGATCCTCTACTGGCTCTCCTTGGAATGTCACGATGACATCTCCACGTTGAAGGCCCGCTTGGGCAGCAGGACTGCCAGGAAAAACATTCGTGACTAAGGTCCCCTGGACAGTATCCAATTGAAAAGAATGGGCCAGATCAGCTGTCAGCGCTTGAATGCCAACACCCAAATGCCCCCTCACAATTGACCCTGTACTGACCAGACTTGTGTAGACAGGCTTGGCAAGTTTCGTGGGAATCGCAAAGCCAATACCCTGATAGCCACCGCTTCGAGAAAAGATTGCGGTATTGATGCCCACTAATTCTCCACGTGTATTGACCAACGCGCCACCTGAATTGCCCGGGTTGATGGCTGCATCGGTCTGAATGAAATCTTCATATTGCGTAATACCCATGCCACCACGCCCTAGCGCACTGACAATCCCTAGCGTGACAGTCGAATTCAACCCAAAAGGATTGCCCACTGCAAGAACATATTCTCCTACCTGTAACTGTGAAGAGTCCCCCCATTGCATAAACGGAAGATCTGTGGCATCAACTTTAATCACGGCCAAATCAGTTTGAGGATCAAGGCCAACAACTGTTCCAGAAAATTCACGTTTATCAGGAAGCGTCACCGTAATGTCCATTGCATCTTCCACAACATGATGATTCGTGACCACATACCCATCAGATGACAGAATGACACCAGACCCTGCCCCGTGCATGCGTGGCGAAGGCTGCATGGGAGATCGATTTTGGAATCCCTGTCCACCTGGCCAATCAAAAAACTTTCTCATCGGATTAAAGGGCATACCTGACATCGGAACTGACGCCTGTTTGCTCACCGTAATATTCACAATTGCTGGCGTGACACGTTTGGCAATGTCGGCGAATCCTCCTTTCCCAAAATTGAGTGGATCGGCCATCTGCACGCGCTGTTCGGAGTCTGCACTGTGCGCAAATGATTTCACTGGCATATTCCATAATCCAAGCAACAGGGCTCCAACGAGAATACCCATTCCCGCCAACCCCAGACTTTTTTGCCATGTGTAGTTCAAGTCCCATTGATAGACAGCCTCTTTTCCATGCTTCCCCATGTAGTCTTCCTCCTTGATAAGAACAACTGACATCACACCATTCAAGGAGCATACATCTTCACTGTAATATGAAGATTAAATGCAGATTAGAATTTCCTAAGACAGGGAGGACGAACAAAAGGGAAGAAAGGTTCAAGAGGGAGGATTATACGAATCCTCACGCGATAGAATCTTGTTGAAGCTAAGAAAGAGTGACGCAGCC
>QIMB01000450.1 GCA_003233615.1 Nitrospirota bacterium | reverse complement strand
TGCTGATGAATGGTCGAGTGAGAGTGGGACAGATCGTTGAATTTCAACATGAGGGACGAGCACAGGTCGTAGAAAAAGAATCGGGTCGAACCGTCATTCAGTGGCTGGGTCCAGGGACATTGCAGACACATGTACAACAATATGGAGAGATGCCCCTACCGCCGTATCTCAAACGAGAACCTGTGTTGCGCGACAGAGAAGATTATCAAACGATGTTTGCGAATATTGAGGGGGCTGTGGCTTCACCTACGGCTAGTCTGCATTTTACGCCAGAACTTCTTCATGCCTTATCAGACAAAGGAATTCGCTGTGTCACCATCACCTTGCATGTCGGTCCTGGTACGTTTCAGCCAGTGAAGACCAAAGTCATTGAAGAGCACACAATGCATGCAGAATGGTTCGACGTATCAGAGGAGGTTGTCACCCAGATTCAGGACGTTCGGCAACGTGGAGGCAGAGTGGTAGCCGTCGGAACGACCGTAGCGCGTAGTTTAGAATCTGCTGTCAACCAATGTGGAGAACTCAGGTCTGTATCGGGAGAAACCGAGATGTTCATTCTTCCAGGGTTTCAATTCCAGGTTGTGGATGTGCTCATGACGAATTTCCATTTTCCTGAAACGACGCTTCTCATGTTGGTGTCTGCATTCGCAGGGTTGGAAACTGTTCGAGATGCCTATGCTCATGCGGTTCAGGAACGTTATCGGTTCTATAGTTATGGCGATGCGATGCTTATTCAGTGAGAAGGGAGAAGCGAAATATGTGAGAAGTTAGATGGGAGAAGGGAGAAGCACGAAGAGGGGATATTCGGAATCTTGATCTCTTCACATCCCACTTCGAACATCTCCCTTTTCGTTAGAGCAATTCCTCATGAATCGTGATATCGCCGCGAGCACGTAAGGAAGCTTGAAAGGCTTGCATGGCGCGTTGTTTCTTTTGAAGAAGAAATTGCATCTTAATTTGTTCAAACACCTTTGCGTCAGGCTCCGCGCCGTCCAAGGTTTGGCGGGCATTCAGGTCTGTGACTTCTTGGAGTTCTGCAGGAGTGAGAGTTGTGGCTTCAGACACAAGCAGCCTGGCTTTTTCAATAAGTAAATCATTTCGTCGTTGTTGTTCATATTGATTGGGTTTCATCCGATTGGCAGCTAAGAGTCGTTGATAATATTCCGCATTAAACTCACCATCTTTTTGGAAGTCTGGTTGATTAACGATGGCATCATGTAATTCTTGTGGTGACACGACGAGTCCAAACTCATCGGCGAGTACTTGCCACGATTTCTTCGTGACTAATCCATCTATGGCTAACTGTTGGAGCGTTTCATCTTTGACGTCTTCCTGTTTGAGTTGGTCTCGATAGAGACGGTAATAGCGTTGTTTGGCCCGGTAGTATTCTTCTTTTGATACAGTATAGGGTCCGATCGAGGCCACCGTGTTGGGTTGAGATGCTTCATACCCATACCATCCCATGCCTATGACGAACGTGACGGCAATGAGCAAAATAACCGACTTGATAACCCACGGGGAACCTTCTCGAATGAGCCGAATCATACTCGTGTCTCCTTCATAATCAATTCACAATGTGAAGCTGAGTAAATTTTACGGGGAGGATTCTGGAAAGGCAAGCACATCTCTCGGGTTTGCAATTCTTTACAATCGATACGGAGCATGGTAACAACGGACTCATGAGACCTCATGTTTACGACCATAACGCAAAAAACAAGAAAGGGTAGGCAAAGACGATGAATGACGTACGGGTACGGTTTGCACCAAGTCCCACAGGGTTTCTTCATATAGGTGGTGTGCGAACGGCGTTGTTTAATTGGCTCTTCGCACGACATACAGGGGGAACCTTTATTCTTCGCATTGAGGACACGGATCGGGATCGGTCAACGGATGAGGCCATCCAGGTGATCATGGATGGCATGAACTGGGTTGGCCTGGATTGGGATGAAGGCCCGATACGGCAAACGGATCGCTTAGAATTGTATCGAGAAAAGGCGATGGATTTGTTCCACCAAGGCCTGGCCTATTGGTGCATCTGTACGCCAGAAGAATTAGAACACAGAAGAAAAGACGCTCAGGCGAGAGGTGAGTCCATTAAATATGATGGGCGATGTCGGAATCGTGAAATTTCAGCTCCGACCGAGCAACTCGCGGCGTTGCGGTTCATTTCGCCTCAAGAAGGGCAGACGATTGTCAATGATCTCATTAAAGGTGACATTGTTTTCGATAATCTTGGATGATCTCATTATTCTTCGGTCGAACGGCTATGCGACGTATAATTTTTCGGTCGTGGTCGATGATGGACTCATGAAGATTTCGCACGTCATTCGTGGGGATGATCATGTCAATAATACTCCACGACAAGTCCCACTCTTTGCGGCGTTAGGCTTTCCTGTTCCTCAATTTGGGCATCTCCCCATGATCTTGGGGTCGGATAAAGCGCGACTGTCCAAACGGCATGGGGCGACGTCAGTGTTGGCATATAAGGACATGGGGTATTTGCCGGAGGCGGTAGTCAATTATTTGGTGCGATTGGGGTGGTCTCATGGAGATCAAGAAATATTTTCGCTCAAGGAAATGGTAGAGCACTTCGATTTCAAGCACGTGCAATCATCGGCAGCCGTCTTTAATCCTGAAAAACTCAAATGGGTCAATGCACAATATATTCGGAACAATGAGCCCAAGCGGGTTGCAGAGGCACTCATGCCATTTTTGCACGATGCTGGGTATGATGAAACGGCAACAGCCAGAATCCCTGGTGGAGTCGAGGCGTTGATTCCTCCATTGCGTGAGCGATCAGAAACACTTGTAGATTTTGTGGAGGGCGCGGCGCCATTTTTAACTGACACCATGCCAATGGATGACGCGGCAGCCACCAAACACCTCACTGCGGCTATTGCTCCAA
>QIMB01000369.1 GCA_003233615.1 Nitrospirota bacterium | reverse complement strand
AACACACGGACAACAGCGCCGCCGGGGAATAGTCGGAACCTACGCCATTGTGTCAACGACACGGAACACGGTAAGCCCGTATTGCTGCCACGCCGGTGGCAAGCCAACCGTAAGGAACGCTGAGAGCAGTGCGGGTAGAAGATGCTGGAGCAAGCAAACGCCGTCCTGTAATGGGACGGATAGGGCCGCAAATGCGGAAAACCCCAACCCGAAAGGGTGCAGACTTCCAGCAGGTCTTTCTTGATGAGAGCGTTGGCAGAACTTCTTTCACGGAGGAAACGCAAATGAACGCGAGGGAGAACCCCGCGTGTGCCTTCTCCGGCAACCCGGTGACATGGAACCAAAGTAACTGGGGGCATGCTCACCGAGCGGTCAGGAAGCTGCAAGCCCGTATCGTCAAGGCGACGAAGGATAACACCGTCGTTGCCGGACCTCATCGGTCTTTGAAAGGCTTGAGCCGTATATGGGGAAACTCGTACGTCCGGTTCTGAGAGGGGTGGGTGGCAGCAATGTCACCTACCTACTCGATAAAGCGGACGTTTGAAATTCCAGATCGACTGTCGGCTTTCGACCCAAAGCGGACCTTCGCATATAGGAGTTTTAATTTGCAAAGGGGTCAGTACGCGTGTTTTATGATATAACGCTTCCCCCGCTGAATAGCATGAGAGAATTCTTGGTTCTCTTTGATTCGCTTCCGTATCTGCGTGGTGATGAAACTCACGGCCTATTCCCTTCCTTTAGGAAATCCTTGTTTCCACATACCATTCATTAAACAGCTGGCTGTTCGCGGAGAGGGTGGCTTCTTCATCTCGAATCCACCGACTGATCAAGCCCAGATAACACAAGGTATTCGCGATCGGCTTGATAGTCGGAAGGCCAACGGCCTGCGCCACGTCCTTGGGGTTCACTGGCTTCCCAATATCAATCAGATAGGTCAGCACCTGATGTTCAATGGTATCTCGCAGTTGGTCGACGCAGCGTTGGAAAAACCCGATTAAGGACGTGTTGACTGTTTGCACAATGTGATCCGGCTGACAATCGGTTGTCCGACACAGAATTTCAGATTGTAAGAGTTTCAGCATATAGGGATGAGTCCCACCATAGGCAAGGGCACAGGCTTGTTGTTCCCGAGTAAGGCTTTGACAAACAATCTGCCTCGCTTCTTTTTCCAGAAAGACTGCCAAGGGAATGGGTTTGACTGGTTGCGCGACTCCTCCCCATTCCGCACGATCTTTCCACGTTCTTGCTCCAGCGAACACGATCGGCCTTGCCGATGACGTATTGATGTCTGAAAGAGACAGGAACCTCCCATCGACCAAGCTGTCACAATTGTCCAACAGCACAATGGCGTCCACCGTAGGAGGACAAGACATGAGCCTGGTGCAATCAGCCTCAACGGCCAGATCAAAGTACTCACCAACCGGCCCACTCGAGCGCGAAGACGAGGAATCATGATGAAGATGCCAGGCAAGGTGAAGAAGCAAAGAGGTTTTCCCTAATTTTGGTCCTCCGCACAGACTCAACGATTCCCCTCGCTTCAGTCGCCACAACATATTCCGAACCAATCCCTCTCGTCCCAGAAACACCTCTGGAAGAAAGACTGGGGCCGCGGCCTCTCGTGCATGGGGGGAATCATTCTGGGCCGGCATAAAAGGGAGTGTCGACGCTCAATCAATGGTGGCTGGGGTTATGGAGTCTGCGCTTCGCCCTGCCACAAGATGTCGTAGCCGATTTCCTTTGTGTCAGAGCACATGGTGGTCAATGCGGCAAATGTTTTGCTGAAGACTTCGTCAGCATGGGATTTTTCATGATCCTCAAACGACTTCCAGTACATCACGATCGCATAATGATCATCGACAGGATGGGAGTCACGGAGTGACCCTTCATTGGAGACGAAGCCAGAGAATTTAAAGACTTGCCCAGCGATGAATCCTCCTTTTTCTCCGCCGTACGTTTCCTTGACCACCATGCACATTTCTCCAACGGCAAGATCCATCGGATCGAAGCTGACGCCGGGTTTGAGTGTGACGCTGTTAGATATTCGTCACCACTTAGTTTTAGATCTTCAGACATGAATTTTCACGGAACGCCACGACTACACGTCCACGAACACTTGCTCGTTGTCTACCGTAATAGGATAGGTCTTGAGTGCCTTTTCTTTCCGAAGGATATTCAACACCTGTATCCCTGGTGGGAAATTCGCCCATCGGACAACCTCCCCCGTGCGAACGTCAAAACACGCGCGATGGAGCGGACACTGGATCTTACAGAGTCATCGATGATTTTGCCTCTCTGTAACGGTCCAAACGTATGGGTACAATTACTTTGAGTGGCGTAATAACCATCTGTAAGATGATAGACTAGTACCTTTGCACCATTGACCTTGAAGCGTTTCATTTGGCCTACAGGGATGTCCGTCGCATTACAGAGAGGATAACGTGCCATAGCAATGCTCCTTGTCTTCAAAAATGGCTAATGGGAATGTTGGAAAAAGCCGCCAGCGGCGTTCTCGCCTTTTTGCCGTGCTCACGTACTGCGAGTACGCTCCGCGCGTCAAAAAGGCTGCGGCCTTGCTGGACGGACCCTTTGAAAAAACTCAGGACATGCTTTTTTGAACATTCCCTTGACTGTTACAGTTGATTGCTCTTTGGGTATTTATGGGCTATGGGAGTGATAACATTCAACATGCCGCTATTCGAATCATAATCCGACTTGAAAAGAAAGTCACGCGGCGGCGTTACATCATGCACAAACGCCGCCGGTTTTGCGGTGTCTCTTTCCTTAATGCATCCACATTGAAAGACGTGAGTTTTTTAGACACCGCAAAACTGGATAAGTGTTTTGATCATACGGCAACGAGCTGGTATTTCAAAACAGACCAATTAGGGTAAATACTCTGGCTTAGGAATGGGTGGCCGGGGAAGCTCGAAATCAAGGGTAAATCCAGGTAGGATGAACTCCATCTAGGAAAAGGGTCATCTTGGAATCGTTGGGCGTAAGGGTTCACGCAAGAATAACTTCCCAGAATTCGTACACAGATTTTGGATTGGACAGGTTGGGTCGATCTGAAGGAGCATAACCGCAGGCGTAGCAAGGCCTACGCTGAGGATTGTGCGACTGAAGATCGCCCCAAGCTGCTCTAAAGATGGGATGCGAAAATGGGAAGTTATTCTTGCACGAGCCCTAAGGTCTATTTCCTTAGGAATGGCTATGAAGAAAGCAGGAACGACGCCAAATACTGTGCCTCGTCATGATTCTGTCAGAGGTTCGAATTTCTTCGAGCAAGTTGAACGTCTGGCTGAGGAGCATACACGCGAACTCGGCTCGTTCCACCGCACTCGTGGACCCTTCACCCG
>QIMB01000319.1 GCA_003233615.1 Nitrospirota bacterium | reverse complement strand
GAAGTGACTACATCCAAACCTGCAAGCTTTTTCGTTCCGCTGTTGATGATGAACACGAATATATTGGAAGCCTGTCGGCTGAATAATGTTGAACGAGTGCTCTATACCTCTTCTATCGGCGCGTACTCCAGTGCTGAAATTTTCAAAGAACATGAAGGTGAGGATGAGGGCCCACCAATGGATATGTTCCCTGGATGGGCCAAGCGGATGGCTGAATTACAAATTCGAGCGTATAAAATTCAGTATGGCTTGAAGCATTATTCGGTTGTGCGGCCTTGTAATGTGTACGGCCCTGGTGACAACTTTGACCCAGCCAATGCGATGGTGATTCCCACACTTATGCGGCGAATTTTTTCACAAGAAGATCCTGTGGTGATTTGGGGAGATGGCACAGCGGTTCGAGATTTTGCCTATAGTGGAGATGTGGCCGACGGGATAATATTAGCGCTCTATCATGGTACCGGCGGTGGGTATGTCAACCTGGGAAATGGCATTGGCTATACCATCAAAGAATTAGTGGAGACTCTTCAATTGATCGTTCCCTTTCGTGCAGAATTTGACAGCACTAAGTCCAGCGGGTTCCCCCGTCGTGTGATGGATATATCTTTGGCCAAAACGCTAATAGGTTATGAGCCGCAAGTCAGTCTTCGAGAGGGTTTACAGGAAACATGGAATTGGTACGTGGAGAACCATGATGAATACCTTAAACGGCAAAACTATTTCGCCACCTGCTGAGCTACAAATATCCTCCTGCCGTTTGGAAGGGGTTCGAATTGTGACCCCGCCCACAAATTTCGAGGATTTCCGTGGGACGTATGTCGAAACATACAACGAGGGTATCTATCGGCAAGCCGGCATTGATATGGATTTTGTTCAAGACGATATCTCTATTTCGGATAAATATGTACTACGTGGTATTCATGGAGATCAGGAAACCTGGAAGCTGGTGTCATGTTTGAGGGGGAAGTTTTATTTGGTAGTCGTGAATTGGGATCCAACATCTCAACAATATCGGCAATGGGAATCCTTTACGTTGTCAGATCAAAATCACCAGCAAATCTTGATTCCACCTAAGTTTGGAAACGGGCATGTGGTTCTGTCGGATCAGGCTATTTTCCACTATAAGCAAACGACGTACTATAACCGTGAAGGGCAATTTACCTTGCCGTGGAACGATCCTGCTTTAGGAATCTGGTGGCCGGTAAAACATCCGATTGTGTCCCAACGAGATGAAGGAGTGTGTCATGTTTAAAGACAGCAAGGTGTTAGTGACCGGTGCGGCCGGATTTTTGGGAACGAATATCGTCAAGCGTTTGGTAGCGGAGGGGAGTCAGATTAGAGGAACGTTGCACAGTCGGAAGCCACAATTTGAACATCCCAACGTTGAATATGTGAATGTAGATCTTACTCACATGCCAGATTGCCGCAAGGTCGTTGAGGGAATAGACTATGTCTTTATGTGCGCGGCTAACACTTCTGGTGCGGCAGTCATGGCGACTCAACCGTTGGCTCATGTGACACCGAATGTGGTGATGAACGCACAAATGTTAGAAGCCTCCTATCAGGCAAAAATCAAAAAATTTCTTTTTATCAGTAGCAGTGCGGCATATCCACCCAGTGGAGATCGTCAGGTTTCAGAGGATGAGATGTTTGAGGGAGATCCCTATGAGGCCTATTACAGTGTTGGCTGGATGAAGCGATATGCCGAGGTTTTGTGTAAGATTTACTCCGAAAAAATTAAGGACCGAATGTCCACGGTCGTGATTCGCCCCTCTAATGTCTATGGACCGTACGATAAATTCGATTTTGAACGGTCTCATGTCACGGCGGCACTTATCCGGAAGGTTGTCGAACGTCATGACCCATTAGAAGTATGGGGAACGGGAGAAGATGTGAGAGATTTGATTTTTGTCGACGACTTTATCGATGCGGTGATGCTGGCTATGGCGAAGATAGAGAAATTCGATCCCGTGAACATTGGATTTGGACAGGGATGTCGGATTCGTGATGTGTTGGAAACTCTTTTGGAAGTCGATGGATTTCAGAATGCACGAGTCGCAATGAATCCCACAAAGCCTTCGATGATTCCCATACGATTGGTTGATGTGAGTAAAGCCAAGTCCCTTTTAGGATTTACCGCCCTAACGAATATTAAAGAAGGATTGGGCAAAACGATGGAATGGTATCGAGCCAGTCATAGAGTTTCGGTCGCTGTGTAATATTCAATCAATGAGATGAGGAGGGAAGAATGATATTCACTTTACATCGCATGCTCTTTCTGTTGGTCCTTGACTGTGAATCTTTAAGTCTAAGCAAGAAACAAAGCAAGAAACATTTATTTCATTCTGATTGAAAGAAGCGAACGAATGAGTACTAATTCAAAAACGCCCCCTCCGCTCGTTTCAGCAATTGTTCCAACCTACAATGCTGCTAGATTTCTCCCAGGATTGTTAGACAGCTTGGTAGAACAAACTATTGCCGATCGTATGGAAATCATTGTTGTCGATACCGCTTCCCAAACCAATGAATGGGAAATCGTAAAGCCCTATCTGGATAAGTATAGCAATATTTCTTATGTGCGCACTTCTTATAGGGAAAGTGCTGGAGAGGCTACCAATAAAGGTATTCATTTGGCGAAAGGCAAATATATTATTCCTGCGCCAACAGATGACAGGCTTCGTGTGGATGCTTTGGAAGTGATGGCCAATGAGTTGGAGAGCAACGATGTGTTCATTACGATGTTGGAAAATCAAACGTTTGCTCATCATAAACGATGGGGGTATTCGATTCGGTTTGACTATGGATTGGATATGATGTTGACAGGATATCACATGGGTCCGCTGACCATGTGGAAAAGAAGTCTGCACGATTCAGTTGGGTTTTTTGATGACAAATATTTATGTGCGAATGATTACGATTTTTATTGTCGAGTGGCTCTTGAGGCTTCGATGAAGCATATTCCAAAGTTCTTAGGACTCTATTTGCGGAATACGAAAGGCGTTGTGTATTCGAATGCCGATAAAAGTGCATTAGAATTTTCGGCCATCCAAAAATTTTATCAAGATAAATTTCCTCCTCCGATAAAAACCCCCTTTAATATCTATTTTTATCCTAAAACTTGTTCTTCAGATAAATATGTCAATATCTGCATGATCACGTTTAATCGCCTTGAATTTACCAAGTCTGCCATT
>QIMB01000115.1 GCA_003233615.1 Nitrospirota bacterium | reverse complement strand
CATCACTCGAAAATTTTTGAATGCGGTTGTTTCCGGTTTCTGCTACGTAAACATTTCCCGATCCGTCGAGGGCAATTCCATGGGGGTGATCCAACTGACCATCGCCAGCTCCGAGCGTCCCCCATTGAGAAATAAAAGTTCCGTCGGCTGCGAACTTTTGAATTCGGTGGTTGCGTGTGTCGGCCACGTAGACAATGCCGGAGTCGGCGACGACGATGCCGTGTGGATCGTTGAATTCTCCCGGGCCGTTTCCGGCAGCGCCCCAACTACCGGAAAATACCGGCGTCTGGGACCATGCCGAGGCGCCAGGATATATAGCAATCATCAACCATAGGAGGGTGCGAATTGGAAGGGGGGGGTATCGACAGCACATGGCGTGGGACCTTATGTATTGTTGCTCGGGATTTCCCAATTGGATGGTCTTGGAACCGCTCCAGGACTCGGAATGTCGTCTATTGTAGCAGCAAGTGCTTCACCACGTGAGCCGAACTATTCACACGCTTGATTTCCCCCGACGCTGACTTCTGGCTCACCTGGGATATCAATGCCACGCACATGTTTCAAATACCCTACAAATTGATCGACGTTTGTCACGCCTTGACCAAACACTGCTTTGTAGACGTCGTTAGCCCCGAAATATTGGCTCCTGTCTGTAAATTCCCAACGTGATTTCCTGTAGTAGGGCGAATGAATAAGTTGCTCTTTGATCGTCTTGACAATCCGATGATTGTCAGGTGTCAAGTAACGCCTTACGTCCTGATTGTAGAGTGGCCCAGTACGCTCTACGTCCTTAGAGACCAAAACCATGTCCAACTTCCACTCAACATTTTGATGTAAAAATCGGAAATCGATTAACGCGTTGTTTTCCACCTTCATGGGGAAAATAGGTTTGCGGTCTATTTGGTTTATTACCATCGACGTGGTTGGATACACCTTTTTACTCAATGCAGCGACAAGTTCAAATGGGGAGCTAAAACTCAGATCTTTCATTAAAATTCCAAAGTCAAGTTCTGGCCAGACCATGAGATCAAGGTCATGGCTGCCGTGCAGATGGGCTTCACCAAACTGCTTGAGGACTTCCAGGATTCCACACTCAGAAAGCATGGCATTGGCTTGTTCTTTGATCGTCATTTCTCAGATGCGGTGGTAGAGTGTTTGTCCGTTTTGGGCTCTTCGCTCATTCTACCAAAAACAGGTGAAACATGGGGGGGCTTTCCCTTAAATCAGATAAGCTATTCGTTCTACAACCTTCTCGATTGTTTTTCGCGAATCAAACGTTTGATACCGTTTCGCAAATGCAGTTGCTGCATCTTTGAAAGATTGCTGCTCAAGCATCGTTATTAGTCCCCCACCCAAGGCCTGGGGTCGGTCGGGACGACACCAAGCTGAGGCACCAGTGTCGGCCAATCGTCGGGCAGAAATGAGCTGTTCCATTTGTAATGGAATGTTCAAGCAAGGTATTCCTTGAAGCAGCAGTGTTGTAGCAGAGGCGATATTCCCGTTCAAAATCGCCAGGTCACATTGTGTAGCCAGCGATTTAATATCTACTGCTTGGTCGACGAAATGGATTTTTTCCCCACGAAACGTGTCGGCAAGCCACTGTGGTCTATCAGGGATAAATGCCAGCATGTGGCATCCAGAGGAGAGTACGGCCGAGAGCAAGGCGGGCAATCTCTCATCCATCTTTAGATAGGCAAACACTCTTTTCAATGAGCTACTATCAGGCCAGTGCGGAGCAATACCTTCGTGACTAGAGTACGTTCCCCAGTATTCACTATTTGGCCGCAAGCCGTAATGGTCAAATTCCTCAAAGACAAGCAAAATGTTCTCATCAACCTCGTTGAAGAGCAGTCCAAGTTGTTCTAGGTGACCTTTGCCGTGCAGATCTAAGCAGTCATTGATGCACTCCATCAATTCGGTCTCTTCTTGTGCCAGGAGATCTAAACTGGCGCTTTCCCAATACTGCAAGTCGGGAATAGGAAAAACATTCGGAGGCGAGTAAAAACCCGACCCCAAAATAACTTTCTTAAAAGGCAGGCCAAGGGATGAGAGTAATGCGGTTGGACTGTGTTCGAACACAACAATGTCAGGTTGAATGAGCGTATAGAGATTTTGCCAAGAACTGACCAAACGCGACAAGGTACTTCTGTCGTTGAATCCAATATTATGCAGCATGTGCACAAATGTGTGCGGCAACTGAACCCTCTTCGATTTTGGCGTAGAATAATGTGGGGCCTGGAGAATCGTCATCGGAAACTCTGCAAGAGAACTGCCAACAGTCACATTTCTCAACACAGCAAAAACGTCATGTCCAGCGACCGAGAGGCACTTTGCAACAGGGGACAGATTGGCCCAATGGCCAGTTCCAGAACCCAACTCCCAAACAAGCATAATTCGAGCCACGTCTGAATACCCTTCAAGAACACATCTTCGAGTGAATGTTGTCAGACATTGTAGCCCTTGATTGAGCGCAATCAAAGTCTGGCAATTGCATTTAGTGACTGATCCCTCCTGGAAAAGCGATCGGAGAAGCTAGCCCGGATATTTCGTTCGTTTTTTCAACCTCAGTAGCTACGGTGGGTACGCCCGAAAGGGCAAAAAACCAGGGGACGCAGCCCATTAATTTTCTAGCAAAAAAATGTCACATGTTTTTCGATCATTGTGAATGGCACTTAATCGGCGTAAGTCGTGTCAGATCCTGTTGGCAACCCCGGTCGGGCAGAATCCCTCCCGCCGATGCCGACGGCCTTCCCCGGCACCCCTCCGCTCTCGCTCGTCACGGCGGTCCCGTGCT
>QIMB01000161.1 GCA_003233615.1 Nitrospirota bacterium | reverse complement strand
CTAGCTGTTCCAGCGGCAAAAGGAGCTCATGGAAGCCTGACGCATCCTTGTTGACATAAGCTGTTTCGAGTGTTGTGATGGCCTGAATCACGCGTTGAAATCGAGCATGGTCTTCAGGATACTTTATCGGCTCTTTCCCGCAGCCGGTCATCACCAGACATATCATACCTATGGCAATGAACGTTACCCATGTCAAAAGGCGATGAATAGCTAGGGGGTCGGTACGCATGAGGATCCTATAATGGAGAAGGCCCCTATAGAGGGTCAAGAGAATTTTACGAGGGAAGATGACTCTCGGGTACGAGAGCGGGTATGATATGCACGATTTCTTGACACATTCCTTGAACCTTTGCTAGGAAGTCCGACTGTTCTTGTAGCCTATTGTGAAAGAGATGACATGTTGAGTGTCGTGTCATTGACTAGTCAGCATACAATTTTTAACCCGGGAATTCATCTCTATGTCGAGTGTGGTCAAAAAGCGAAGGAAGAAGATGCGCAAGCATAAACATAAAAAACTTCGTCGCCGCATGAAGTTTGCTAAGCGTCGCAATTAATTTCATAGGTCAACAGGGAAAAGGGGTATTGTTATGACCCAGGGGAAAAAGACTCGAATTAGAGTACGCTCCTCCCTGTCGACCTATGTCGGTGAGCTCCTTATTCCTCCAATGCGAAATCGAATTTCGGATGTCTTAAATGATGAATCGGTGATCTTTCTTAATTTGACCGATGTCGTGATTGATGACGACCACCATTCGGAATTTGTCGCCATCAATAAAATGCAAATCGAATCAGTTGTTCAAATCGACTGATTGCCTGTCTCGCGCACCTTTTTTCTTGCCTCGTTCTCTCCACCGATTTTATTCTCTCTTTCATGGCGCATGACTGTGTGAGATTTGTATGAATCAGTTGTCTCGATTTCTGCCATTTATTCGTCCTCAGATGAGGATCATGGCTTGTGCCGGGGTAGCCATCATGGGCGTTGCCGCCTGTAATTTGGTTCTTATCCGGTTGGCTGGATCGTTATGGGATGTGATCACTGTGCAACAAGACCTTCAGCAGTTAACCACCATGGTGTGGATGTTTATTGGATTAGTGGTCGGGCAAGGTGTGTTGTCGATGGGACATAGTTATCTGACAGCCATGGTCTCTCAGCGTGTGATGGCTGATTTTCGTACACATGTCTTTTCTCATCTTCATCAGCTATCCCTCAATTTTTTCGCGAAACGGCGTACAGGGGAATTAATTTCCCGTCTGATGAATGATGTGGGTGTGATTCAAAAGCTCCTGACGGAAACGCCCATGGATGCACTCAAGCATCTGGTCACGATAGTCGGTGGTGTGGGGTTTCTCTTTGTGATGAATTGGCGTCTCTGTATTCTGATTCTCATTCTCTTGCCATTACTCGCACTTGTCGCACGGATTTTTGGGAAACGCTTGAAAGTGCTTTCCATGAAAATTCAGGACCAAACAGCCCATGTGACAGTTCTTATTGAGGAGGTGGTATCAGGCATTCGAGAAGTCAAATCCTTTGTGCAGGGCCGACGAGAAGAAGCCCGCTTTCGTTCAGCCGTGGAAGGGCTGTTAGCGACAACGATGCAGCGAACAGCCGTGATGGCGGTCTTTGTGCCAGTTATTACTTTTTTCACGTTTGTTATGGCCACAGGTGTCTTGTGGTATGGAGGAAAACAAGTCATCGAAGGTCAGTTGTCTCCGGGTGAACTCTTTGCCTTTGTCCTCTTTGCCGGAATTTTAATTGGTCCATTTGGATCTGCCGCGCGGATTTTTTCTCAGGTGAAAGAAGTGCAAGGCGCCATGACTCGTGTATTTGAACTGCTGGATACGCCGTTGGACATTCAAGACAGTCCCGATGCCAAGCCGTTAGCGCCGATACGAGGTGATGTGCAGTTTGAGGAGGTGCAGTTCGCCTATGACGAACGTCCGCCAGTATTGGATACGGTGTCTTTTTCGATTACAGCAGGAGAATGTGTCGCGCTTGTGGGCCCTACCGGGGCTGGAAAGACCACGATCATTAATTTGCTACACCGTTTTTACGATCCTACAAAGGGGAGGGTGCTCATTGATGGTCACGATGTGAGATCCATTCAATTAGATAGCTTGTATGGGCAACTTTCGTTGGTTCCCCAAGATACATTTTTATTTGGTGGCACGATCATGGACAATATTCGCTATGGTCGTTGGGAAGCCACAGAAACGGAGATTTTTGAAGCGAGCCAACGAGCCAATGCACATGACTTTATTCAGGATCTTCCTGAGAAATATGAGACGATATTGGGAGAAAATGGTGTGAATCTATCTGGTGGTCAACGTCAACGGGTGGCTATTGCCCGGGCGCTCTTGAAGGATCCAAGGATCCTCATTCTGGATGAGGCAACCTCGGCGTTAGACAGTCAATCAGAATCGTTGGTGCAGGGTGCCCTGGTCGAGCTGATGAAGGGACGAACCACTTTAATGATTGCGCATCGTTTTTCGTCAATACAGCGGGCCGATCGTATTCTCGTGCTTCATAAAGGAACGATTGTTGAAGAAGGTCGGCATGAGGCCTTATTGGAAAAACAAGGGCTCTATCATCACTTGTACAGGTTGCGGGAAGTTGAGGGAATCGCCGATGTTGCCCAACAGTAAGTGGGGAGACGTGAAAAGGGAGAAGTAAGGAGCAAAAGAGGAAGAAACTGTACGTCCATTCTTTCTCGTACTCTGGACTCTTCCCTTTTCATTGCAGCTGAAATTTTGTGACGATTATTGTGTTGTGCGGGCTCCTAATGAATTTTTGAGAAATCTGCTGGAATGTTGATTAAGGTGCCGTCTGGAAAAAAGACAGCCAAGGTTCCTGGTGCCAGAGGATCAAAGTCTGCGTAGGCAAATCGTGCCGTAAAACGAGAACGAAAACTTGGCGTTGGACCAGGATTCTTGTGCCCACGTTCCGCAGGGCCGATATCGACCGGGCGAGCCATGAGGTTGCCCTGTTGCAGGGCGATGTCAGCGCCTTCGGCAAAGAATTCTTCGTCACCACATAATCGTACTTCGACTTCGAGATAGGGCATGTTCAAAATTTCTTGAACTTTTGATTCTGGCATGCGAATCTCTTTCTTTTGACGTTTCGATTCTGCTGCCTCGCGACGACCGAAGTATTCTAGCCAATAGTGACGCGTTCTCAAGATGGCATGGGGTCCGCAGGGGTCCACTTCTGGGTCGGCGCCGACTCGGCTCACTTTCTCAGAGGCTTTCATGACTGCGGCCACGTCTTCCACAGACTCTGCCTTTTCCATTGTTTGCCGACCAGTTTCAAGTGATTTGTGCGCTTCTTCAATGCTAATAGACAA
>QIMB01000394.1 GCA_003233615.1 Nitrospirota bacterium | reverse complement strand
GTAATTCGTGGGTGTACGGCATAGAAGATCGTATCTTACCTGAAAGCATTCGTGAAGTGTGAGAGAATGATGTTGTACGGAAGTCAATAGTCCTTCATTCTGATAGGAACGGGGTAGCAGAGCTAGGAGTCAATCCAAGATTAGATGGATCTACTTAAAAGAAGCGAGAAGTGAGAAGTGAGAAGCAAAAGAGGTAGGAACGGCAAGTCTCTTTTTCTTGCTCACACTGTACTCCTCGCTTTTCACTTCTACCTTTTCACTTTTCACTGTTCGTCATTCGCCTCAAACGATCAAATAATCTGACTCAAACCAGAATAACCTCGTGACGATCACTAATCTCAAACAGGCTTCTGACATGTGTTGTTTCTGGTTCCCTGTGAAAAACGATGCAAACGGTTAGGGTGCAGCTCAATATTTCACCTGAACGATTTCAAGCATACTACCAAGGGGTTGTTGAGCAGGTCGTGGCGACAACCGATGATGGTCGTACGGTTCAATTCCCGGCTCGAGTCCTCCGTCCTTTTCTCTCCTACCAAGGCATTCGAGGAACCTTTGACATTACCTTTGATGCCAAATTGAAATTTCAGACGATTCGCAGAGCGGACCGCTCATCTTTCTCATAAATTGATGGATATGACAGGAGAAGACTATTCGCTGTTGGGGCTGTTTTTCAGTGCGTTTCTTTCCTCGACGATATTACCGGGCAGCTCGGAAGTGGTGCTCGTGGCTTTAGCCACACAGGGTCATGTGCCTCCATGGGATCTTTTGGTTGCGGCGACCGCGGGCAATACGTTAGGTGGCATGAGCTCATGGGTAGTAGGGTGGGTGATTGCGTTGCGCTATCCACTGACTGAATTATCCAAGGAGGCGCATCAGCGTGCTGTCAATCGTGTGCGACAGTGGGGGAGCCCGATCCTCTTATTATCTTGGGTACCTATTATTGGTGACCCGTTGTGTGTGGCGGCTGGATGGATGCGGATTTCATGGGTGAGATCTGTATTTTATATTGGAATTGGCAAAGCGTTTCGCTATTGGGTGCTTCTCGCTCTGGTGCCGTCCTCCGGGACGTGATAACACGGTGACGAACTATGGCATTCTAGAATAGTTGCTGGTATGGTTGGCTTCCTGTTGAGGTGATTTGTGGCCAGAGATTGTTGGAGTTTACCCTGGTTTTTCCGAATCATACAGAAATTAGGGTTCGAGCTCTAGAAAGCTCTGCCTCCAGTTTGTCATTCTGAGAGCAACGAAGAATCTGGCTGAGCTATGGTGTGCGTGGATCGGACGAGATCCTTCGACTCCGCCGGGCTCCGCTCTGGATGACACGATGAGGAACGGAGCCTCTTTGACCCTGAGCAACATCGAAGGGCTCGAATCATAAATTCAGTATGATCAGGTTTACCTGTGTGCTTTTTTCGCATGTGATGGAGTTTCTTCTCTGTGAAAATTCCTCTGCTTGATCTAAAAGCGCAATATGCCCGTATTCAGCCTGAAATCATAAAGGTGATCGAAGAGGTGTGTGCGCAGCAAAGTTTCGTTCTTGGCTCGCATGTTGAACAATTAGAACACACGTTAGCCAAATTTATCGGTACAGAATATGCCGTTGGGGTGGCTTCGGGTAGTGATGCACTGCTGCTCTCTCTCATGGAACTTGATATTCAGCCAGAGGATGAAGTTCTCACCGTGCCCTTTACGTTCTTTGCCTCCACCGGAGTGATTTCCCGGTTGCATGCCCGCCCGGTATTTGTCGATGTCTGTTCGGACACGTTTAATCTTAATCCCACCCAATTGGCTGATAAAATTTCATCTCGAACGAAAGCAATTCTTCCTGTGCATTTGTTTGGGCAATGTGCGGATATGGAAGCGATCAATGAAGTGGCGAGCGTACATGATATTCCCGTCATTGAGGATGCCTGCCAAGCGATAGGCGCAGCTCGAAACGGTGTACAGGCTGGAGCCTTTGGGCGCACTGGATGCTTTAGCTTCTTTCCATCAAAAAATTTAGGAGCCTTCGGAGACGGAGGATTGATTACGACGGATGATGCCCAGGTGGCCGAGCGATTGCGACTTCTGCGGGTTCACGGAAGTCGCTCAGAGTACCATCACCATCTGATTGGCATGAATAGCCGATTAGATGCGTTACAAGCGGCGATCTTACAAGTGAAATTTCAACATTTGGATGACTGGACAGCGAAACGACAGAAGAATGCCGTGAGTTACCGACAACTCTTTCACGATCATGGATTAGATGATCGCGTCATTCTTCCAGTTGAGGCCTCCGGGAATACCCATGTCTACAACCAATTCACCATTCGGACTCCCAAACGAGATGAACTCAGTGCCTTCCTGACGGAAAAGAATGTGTATTACCCTGTGCCACTTCATTTACAGGAATGTTACGAAACGCTGGGATATCACAAAGGAGATTTTCCCGTCGCGGAACACGCTGCCCTGGAAGTCCTCTCCCTTCCCATTTATCCCGAGCTCACCACAGATCAGATTACGTACGTCGTTGAAACCATCACGCAGTTCTTTGATCAGTAACACATGAATGGTTCTTCTAAAGGGTAGAGAAATAAAAAGAGTCAGACTCGAATTACATATTTGGTTTTCCAATTGGAAATGGGGTGGAAAAGAAATCCTGCGAATCGTTCCAAATATTTTATTCGTGACTAACGCCAATTATGAAAAACGAGTGAATCGTCATAGCATAGTAGATCTATATAATAGCTCACAGGCATCTGTGTTATTTCCACAACCACAGTGCAGCTAGAAGTAGCATAATGACCCACCACCCCAAGCCAATCGAGAATTTATCTCCTTCACTTTGGTAACAATAGCGCTTTCCCATCATGCACCTCCTTACTTTGGTGTATGAAAATTACGCTGGTGTTTTCAATCACGGCCATTACTCATAGGACCTAGGAGGCTGTCCGAGATTCTGTTGATCGAACAAAAGGAGTCAGACTCG
>QIMB01000022.1 GCA_003233615.1 Nitrospirota bacterium | reverse complement strand
TTCCGACACCTCAATCTCACCAAATCGACTCGTTCGAATAGTCATCATGTGTTGTACTCCAAGAAATTCTGAAAATTCACCACTGACGTCGCGGTGCAATCTTCTTCAGTTGGTAATTACACATAGCTCACAGATGCACAGACTTTCACTGGTGAAGGCTGCTTGAGTGCGTCAGCACAGACTCGTGCCAATTCATCGAGGTCATACGGTTTTTGAATACACCCCACGACGCCTTGATTCAATAATTCTTGCACCGCGTGATTCCGATCATACCCTGTACACAGCAAGACTTTACTGTCCGGACGGATACGGCGCAATTCGGCAAAGCATTCCGATCCACTGATGTCAGGCATCACCATATCCAACAACACCAAATCTACCTGAGGCGAAGAATCTTGGTAGAATTCCACCGCGTCCCTTCCACTCAATCGAATCGTGGTTGTGTATCCCAAAAACTCAAGGATCGCCTGCGCAGCCTCCGCCGCAGCATTTTCATCATCAATGATTAATACGTGGCCTGTGCCCGTAGAAGGCACCCCTACCGGCGTAATTATCGTCTGTGGTGTATCACAGAGCACAGCGGGAAGATACACACGCATGGTTGTTCCCACAGCTGGTGTGCTCGTCACACCAATATAGCCATGGTGATTTTTGATAATACCGTATGCCATCGCCAGGCCCATTCCTGTGCCCTGTCCTTGTTCCTTTGTCGTAAAAAAAGGTTCGAAAATATGCGCCTGAACATCTTGCGATATACCCTCACCCGTATCGGCCACACGCACAACCACGTAATCACCAGCGGCCAGTCCTGGAATCATTGCGGCCTGTTCAGAAGAAACGTGTTCATTACTCGTGTGGAATATCAACTCTCCCTTATGAGCCATCGCGTCTGAGGCATTCACGGCTAAATTCATCAGGACTTGATATAGTTGATTGGGATCACCCTTCACCCATGGCTCATCAGCCATGAGATCTGTTTTCAACGTAATCCGTTTATCCACCGTTCGACTCAGAAGCCGACTCACTTCTCGAATCACAGTATGCATATCCACAGACACATGGTGATGCTTCCCTTGACGAGCAAAACCTAGGAGTTGGGTTGTTAACTCCTTGCCACGATGCACAGCGTTTTCAATCACATCTCCGGCAATCCAGGACGGATTTCCTTCATCACCTCGAGCTTTCAACAAACCTGCATGCGCAAGAATGGCGGTCAGAATATTATTCATATCATGCGCCACACCAGAAGCCAGCCGACCCACGGCTTCCATTTTCTGCACTTGCCGCAACTGCTGTTCCAATGTTGCGTTTTCCTCTGCCATACGCTGTCGTGCTGCCATATCACGTGCCACAAACAACGTTTGTTGGTGACCTTGAAATCGAACGGATCGTTCCATTGTTTCAACAGGAAGATCAGCACCATCTTTTTGATATAACAGCGCTTCGGTCCATACTGGAACCACAGTCGCTGTTCCAACCATGGGAGGTCCAGATACGAGATTCACGGGATGTGAAGAAATAGTATCAAACGCCGCACCAATAAGATCATGAGGCACATATCCCAATTGCTCGGCCCCGCGGGAATTGATGTGTCGAATCACACCCTGCTCATCATAAATCACTAAGACATCAGGAAGCATTTCAAATAGTCCACGAAATTGCGCTTCCGATTCGTGCAAATCACTCGTCCGAATCTCCAAAAGATGTTCAACGCGAGACAGCGCACGTTCCCAGCGCCATTTTTCACAAAGGGTCAACAAATAACTGAGATCACAGCCCTTTGGCAGACGCACATCCAAAGAATTCGTCGAAGAGGATACCTCTCGCATAGGTTCAGGCCCAATCAGCATACACATGGCATAGGGATGTGCCCCCTTGCACCATGACACAAGTTCATCTGTCGTCATATCACTGAGAGGTTCGTCAATAATCAGAACATCCGGTGTCGGCAATGCTGATGCGGGCTGCATCTGCGTCCCATTTTTCCATCCATGAACGTGCCAACCTCGCGCGGAAAAAGCCGAACGGATACGTGCTATTTCCGAGTCATTCGACGACACGACCCAGGCATGAAATCCTTTAGAAGCAACAGGATTGTCAAGAAGTTGCTGAACCTGGGCTCGTATCCGTGCGGGTTCTGCGGGCAAGGGTAAAAACGCAGAGGCCCCCATATCAGTTAACAACTCCTCAACATCCATACCAGCGTAGGTCGCAGACACAAGAAGAACTGGAGGCACCGGCTGGCTTGACACACGCTGTGTATACAATAACTCACAAAATCGCCATCCATTGATGCCCGGCATATGAAGATCCAACACAATGGCATCAGGCGCATGTCCATCCTGGAGCCACTGAGGTAAAACGAATGACCGTCTCATGGTCCTGCTCAAGCAGACTCGCAAGAAGATGGAGTTGCACAGGATCGTCGTTCACAACAAGCAGCGTAGCCATGCTTACCATTCGCTCACCAATGGGGATGCACACAGAGAATCGAGCGACTCGTCAGCGTGAAGATGGAATTGCACATGTTGGACAGCATTCCGCCCACTATGCTTTACCTCGTACAATGCTCGATCAGCTACCTGAATTAACTGCTCAATAGGAATTGAATCGGGAACACTCCATGTCGTCACGCCTTGACTGATGGTCACCGTCAAATCCATCTGATTGCACCGAAACGGCTCTGAGGCAATCGCGCCACGAATCCGTTCAGCTAACCGAATGGCTTGCGTATCATCACTATGGGGTAACACAATCAAAAATTCTTCTCCACCATATCGCCCGATAGCATCATACGACCGCAAACAATTCCGCATACGCATGGCAACTTCAACCAAAACCTGATCGCCGACGATATGTCCATAGGTATCGTTCACATTCTTAAACGCGTCAAGATCCGAGAGAATAAGACTTAATGGCTGATGTTCACGTTGCGCGCGATTCAGTTCATTCAAGAGCGCATCCAGGATCGCACCATGATTCAGTATGTGCGTTAACGAATCGTGCATTGCTTGAATGCGCGAGGTTTCTCGAGCGGAGATCAACTCATTTTGTAAATCAACAATTCGCTTCCCTGCTCGAAGCCGTGCTTCTAACTCGCCTAGATGGAAGGGTTTTGTGAGATAATCGTCGGCTCCTGCATCTAACCCAGCAATGAGATCTTTCTGATTATTTTTTCCCGTCAATAACACAATATAGACATAGGGACAGTCTGTTTGAGAACGGATTTTCTGACAAAGATCCAGGCCATTCATCCCGGGCATCATCCAATCCAGAATTGCCACATCGGGCATTGTTCCACTCTCCAATATGTTCCAGGCAGAATCTCCGTCCGTACAAGAAATCACCTCATGCCCCCATTGACGCAATCGGTAGATCACCATATGCAACGTGACCGGATCATCATCAACAACCAAAATACGCATACGAAAGACGTTTCCTCCTGCCCATGCTTGCAAAAGTA
>QIMB01000303.1 GCA_003233615.1 Nitrospirota bacterium | reverse complement strand
TTTTTTGACGTAGGCTTTATAAACCATTTTGTCAGCTCCGTCCTCTTCTTCCAGGCCGACCCATTCGTGGCCGGTAGTTTCGCACCAGGCAGGCATATCTTTTTTGATTCCTTCATCGTCAGACGCCACTTCCAGTACTTGGCCGGGGACGAGTTCTTTGATTTTCTTGGAGGTCATGATAATCGGCATGGGGCAAAAGTATCCGAGCGTATCGAGTTTGACATCGGCTGGTATCATGTTGAATCCTTCGTGGTTGGTTCTATTAAATAAATAAGTTGACTGATCCATGCCTGGCTTTTGCCAGATAGGTGCTGACTCCGGCCAGTTCGTCTACGCCATCAATCAGCGTATCTTTTGAAATACCCAGCATTCCTAAGGTGGTGGTACAGGCGATCATTTCCACCCCAAGATCTTGAGCCGTTTCTACCAGTTCGGCAATGCCCGGCATGCGATTGTTGCTCATGACCTTTTTCATCATGATGGTACCGAGTCCACCGAAATGGAATCTGGACAGAGGCAAGTGGTCAGAGCCCCCCTTGTTGATCCACCCAAAGGCTCGGCGCATCCAGTCTTTTGCAGAGCTGGTCGATCCTTGTTTTCTGATGATATTTAAACCCCAAAAAGTGAAAAACATGGTGACTTTCATGCCCATGGCTGCAGCGCCTGTCGCAATGATGAATGCGGCCATGGCTTTATCCATTTCCCCACTCAGGACGACGATGGTTACACTGTCGGGTTTCGTGTCTTTTAGTTCAGCCAGAGCTGTGGTGGGTTCGGGTTCAAGTTTTGTGGCATTCATGATAATCACCTTTGTCTTTGAGAGAATTGTTTGAGAGTATGGTCACCATATCTGACGTTATAATGAAACAACTAGAATTATAGCAGCTTGCGATACACGTTTGGGTAGCGTCGAATGAATTTTTACAAATTCCATTTAAAAACAGCTAGTTCGACTATACTGTGTGAAAAATTTTGGTGTCAAGAAAGGCGAGAATATTGATGAAGCACACGAATATGGGAAGCTGATGGCAGATCGATTAGTTGAAAGCGTGCCGAATATTAGTGAGGGTCGTGATCAGGCTGTAATTTCCGAGTTGGCAGCTGGCATCCAAGCCATCCCTAAAGTGGCGTTGCTTGATATCCATTCTGATCCTGATCACAATCGATCAGTATTCACGATTGTCGGAGAGCCTGAGGCAATGTCTAAAACTTTGTTTGGATTAGTTCGACAGGCTCAGAGCCTTCTTGATATACGGCAGCATGAGGGCGAACATCCACGAATTGGCGTGGTGGATGTGGTGCCATGGATTCCTTTCCGAGGAGTGACCATGGAAGATTGCGTAACATATGCCAACGATCTAGGTGCCCGGGTCGGGCAGGAGCTTGAGATTCCAGTGTTTTTATATGAACATGCGAGTAAAGTGTCCTCTCGGACGAAGTTGGAAATCATCAGGCGGGGAGGGTTGTCGACACTGAGAGCTCGAATGAACATCTCTCATGAATGGTATCCTGATTATGGTCCTTCTCTTCTTCATTCGACTGCTGGGGCTATCGCTGTGGGAGCTCGTTTTTTTCTGATCGCCTTTAATGTCGTGTTGAAAAGTGCTGACCTCGTTGTTGCAGCCCACATTGCGAAAATCATTCGAACATCGGGTGGTGGCTTACCTGAGGTTAAAGCGATGGGGGTATTCTTGACTGCTCGAAAGTTGGTACAAGTATCCATGAATCTTACCGATTATCGGGTAACCTATTTGCGTATGGTTTTTGAAGCCGTGAAGCAAGAGGCGCAGCGCTATGATGTAGACATTCTAGAAAGCGAAATTGTGGGATTGGTGCCTCGTGCAGCATGGGATGATACATTGTTCAATGATCTTAAGTTACGGCCTATGGGGTCCGATCCTGTATTAGAATCCCGTCTAGAACAGTCCTCTGATCTTCAGATATAATTGAGGATACATTCAACGTACGTTGTACGTGTGGTTCGACTATCAAGGAGGTGAAAGATGAATACAACTGCTGAAGGGCGCACAGCGATTCGAGAGAGCAGGTTCGGGCATTTAACGGTCGGCGCAATAATGGAAACGCACGTACAAAGTGCAACCAAAGACATCAAAGCGGAAATGTTGGCGTCCTATATGATGGAGGGATTCGGGTCTGTGCCTATTGTCGATTCCGACAACAAACTTGTCGGAATTGTATCAGAATTTGATTTGCTTGCGGCTCTTCGCAAAGGAAAAAAATTGGAAGACGTGACCGCTGGCGACATCTTGACGGAGAGTCCTGTTTCGGTCACCAAGGACACCGACATGATGACCTTAGTTGACGTTCTGCAAAACAACCATCTCATTCGCGTTCCGGTTTTGGATAACGTGGGCAAGCTTATTGGCATTGTGGCTCGTCGAGATCTGTTACGAGGCTATCTGCAATCATCAGGGTGTTGAAGCTTCCCGGAGAGTTATGCTACTGCTTTCCCTCACTGTGTTTGTTTCTCCCATTTTGTAACATTGTTGGCTCGGTGCGTGTTCTCATCTTCATGTGATGATGAGAAAGGGCTATGAGTCTGTGAGTTGACGACAATGAAAAATCGAGCGAATCAGATTGTTAGCGATCCATGGTTTGAGCGCGTGATCATTGCCTTCATCCTGATCAACGGGGCTATTTTGGGCATGGAAACGTCACCGTCTCTCGTGGCACAACATGGCGGCCTCCTGCACTTAGGTAATCACGTGATACTGGGAATTTTCATACTGGAAGCCATCCTGAAAATGATTGCCGTGGCGCCTCAGATTGATCGATATTTTCGAGATGGATGGAATGTGTTTGATTTTTCGGTCATCGTCTTTTCGCTAATCCCGGCCACAGGTGAGTTTGCCATGATCGCCCGCTTGGCCAGATTATTACGTGTGCTTCGCCTTATCTCGACGATTCCAGAACTCCGATTGATTGTGTCCACTCTGGTCAGATCCATCCCGAGCATGATGCACGTGATGACGTTGATGAGTGTCATCTTTTATATCTATGCGATTACCGGCTATCAGTTGTTTCATGAACATGATCCGACGCATTGGCGGTCCTTGGGAATTTCCTTACTCACCCTATTCAGGGTAGTGACCTTGGAAGATTGGACTGACATCATGTACACAGCTATGGAGCTGCATCCGTTGTCGTGGCTATATTTTGTGAGCTTTGTGGTATTGGGCACATTTATTGTCATTAATCTGTTCATTGCGGTGGTGATCAACAATCTTGATGAAGCCAAAGCCG
>QIMB01000040.1 GCA_003233615.1 Nitrospirota bacterium | reverse complement strand
TTGGTCTGACATTAGCGCCGGCAGTGCACAATCGTACCGTAGTTGGTGTGGTGAGTTATCGAGATATTGTGTTGCGAGGGTTGCGCGATCGATTATGAGAGAAAAGAAAGGTTCTCGATTTCACCGTAATCCTTAAGCAGCAACTGATTAGGGTCATGCGTGCAAGGGAAAGGCTAGTGGTTCTGCGAGATCACATGCTTGTGAACTGGGCTCTATCTCATGCATTGTGAAAAATACCCAATGTGAATCAGGTAAGGAGGATGAAATGAATGACCAAATAAAAATTAGTAGATGGTGTTCTGCGGCTAGAATATTCATGGTTGTATGTCTGTTTCTCCTTATGGAGTCGGGAATAGCTTGGGGAAAGACGGAGTTCTGTTTTGCCTTTAACGTTAGCCCAGCAGGCCGCCAATGCGGCCTTAGTGAAATGTGAGGAGGGAGGGTATCGCGTGAGTGTGACGGTGGTTGACCGAGGGGGAAATGTAAAAGTCCTTCTTCGCGGCGATGGAGCTGGACCGCATACTCAAGAGAGTAGTGCCAAGAAAGCCTACACGGCTTCGAGCATTCGACGGTCTACGCAAGAATTGGCAGAATTGATTACCACGGTTCCTCATCTCCAAGCCCTGCGAGATATGAGCGAACAGATTTTAATTCTTGGAGGGGGCTTGCCTGTGGTTTTAGGAAATGAGGTCGTAGGCGGTATTGGGGTCGGTGGAGCCCCTGGAACTCATTTGGATGAAGGATGTGCCTTAGCAGGCTTGACAAGTATTGGTGCACAACCTGACATTGAATAAAATATCGGTTGTTGTCGATCATCGGTGGACAAGAAAGAAGAATAATTTTTCAAGACGACCTTGGAATCACACGAATATGAGGAATTAACCGGTCGTAGACACTAACGGTAGATGATGGATTGGCACTATTATTTAGGTAGTTTTTTGGACTAAAGCCTTCACAGAACCGACCGATAAGTGCACATGACGAAATAGGCTGAGTGAATTGTCATATCAACAAAGGAGATGACCTAACTCTAAGAACGTTGTTGCAACATAACAAAAGTGGTGGCCTCTTTCCGATAAAGGCAAACCCATTGTGAAGTGGGGACGCAAAACCACGGGTCAGAAATTCTGATAGCCGGGTTACCGAAGAAAGAGAAACGATGATGGATCGAGATTGGGGCCCCTTATTGAAGGAGGCATCCCATGTTCTGCGATCCAGAGTGTTCTACATTTCGAAAAATAGTTCTCGCCTCGATTTTTGCTGTCGGAATGTTCCTTATTCCTAATGACGTCCAATCTGCTACCAGTAATTCTGCAACGCTGCAATGGGCAGCCAATTCAGAGTCAGATCTAGCGGGGTATCGGGTTCACCGCGGGACAACTTCTAAGATCTACGGAAGTCCCTTGGACTGGGAAAAACGACCTCCTATCAATACACCAGTCTAGAATCCAATAAAACCCATTATTTCGCTGTGACGGCATATGATACGTCAGGAAATGAGAGCCCTCCTAGCGTAGAAAGATTCACAACCTTCTCCGATCCAATGAGTTTGTTAACCATTGATATTAATGGAGGAGGAGCTGTTACCAGTAGTCCAGCAGGGATCTCCTGTTCCAACGGCACATGCTCAGGCACATTCTCACAAGGCACGAGTGTCACCCTTACAGCGGCTGCAAGCAACGACAGTACGTTTTCCAGTTGGAGTGGTGCGTGCACCGGCACCGGTTCGTGTGTGGTGGCTCTCTCGACATCTTCAGCCTCTGTGAGCGCGAATTTTGTTTCCAGTCCACCGCCATCAAGCTCATTGAGCGTGACTATGGCTGGAGGTGGGAATGGACACGTCACCGGAGGCATCACCTGTTCCAGCGGAGCACGTTCGCACAAGGGTCGTCTGTCACGCTTACAGCAGCCGCAAGCAACGGAAGCTCGTTTTCCGGTTGGAGTGGTGCGTGCACCGGCTCCGGTTCGTGTGTGGTGGCTCTCTCGACATCTTCAGCTTCCGTGAGCGCTAACTTCGCTTCCAATCCCCCGCCATCAAGCTCATTGAGCGTGACTGTAACGGGAAATGGCGAAGGACGCGTCACGAGTAGCCCTTCAGGATTAACCTGCTCAGGGGGAGCATGTACGGCTTCCTTCCCACAAGGAACGGTCGTCACATTAACATCAACAGCACAATCGGGAACTGTATTTCAAGGATGGAATGGAGTATGTAGCGGAAACTCACAATGTGCGATAACTCTTTCGTCTTCCTCAGCAGTAACGGCGACATTTGTCGTTGAAAAAATTGATCCAGTTCCTCCAAAACCTACCATGCCCCTTTTGGTAAATTTCCAGCCAACCGACTCTCAGGTTCCACCTGATTATCACAAAGATGATGGAAGCGTCTTTTCTACAGCTCGTGGATATGGATGGAATCAATTGCTCAATGGGACGGAAGAACATTCTACAGCTGATCAGACATTGGATACATTTGTCAGTACATCAAATCAAAGTCCGAATACTTGGAATTTTGCGCTTCCCAATGGCATCTATTATGCGACGATGGTTTTAGGCAACCCCAATGCATCACAAGGGCCACATTGGGTATCAGTCGAAGGCCTTCAACTTGCGAAACAAGTCAAGACAGCCAAAGGGGAATATTTAATAATTGCTGATTACATGGTTGAGGTCAGCGATTCGACTTTTTCACTGACTTTGGGAAACTCAGGACAAGGTCAAACTACACTGAATTATTTGGTCATTCATGAAAAGCAAAATTCATCTATGACCACTCAGATTCTAACCAACAGCTTTGAGACTACGCTCGTTGCCTCGAATTTAATTTCAGGAACTGCCACAAAACTCAATCCAGTGGTTCTTGTAAAAAAAGATAAAGAAGAAAAAGAACTCAAGAATCAGGCTATCGTGAAAAAGAAACAGGAAGAAGAGGCTGCGGCTCTCGCGCAGGCAAAAAGTCAAGAGCAAGCAACACAAGAAGTCGCAAAACTGAATAAGCAAGTTCAGCAAAAATCCACGACGGCCTCACAGGCAATCAGTAAAAAGCTCACAGCTAAGGAAGTTGCAAAATCTGACAAACAAATTCAGCAACAAAAAGCCGAAGCTCTTGCACTAGCAAGATTTCAAAAGCGAAAAGCACAAGAAGTCGCGAAGCTCAACGGGATAAAAGAAAAGATAGTATCGACACGACAAGCAGGTGGCCCGATAACCCTCCGTAATCTTTTAGGTGGCTCCTGATAAAATATTGGCTGAACCTGGCACTTTCTCTGTGCCAGGTTCGAGTCCATGGGAACACTTCTCATTAAATCTGCCCAATTCCTTAATACCGTGTTCTTGTGAAATACGGCTGCTTACTATTTCAGGCCTTCTCACCTCTTCAACGATAAACCTAAAGACGGCAGTTATGTGCAAAAAATCTGTGCAAGCAATTGATGTGCATAGGGAATGTATAAATTGCGCGGTCACCTTGTGGGTGATGAGTCAATTTGTGTATTTCCTAGGCACGTCAAGGATTGTGCAGACTTTCATGATCTAACTGCTATTTTTAGGATTATACATCCTTGAAGCTTTGGCTCATCGTAAGTGAAATTCTAGGAGTACTTGTTATGAGCATGTATAATCTATGATTGGCGTAATATTTCAATAAATGCTGAGACTGTATTATCAAATGAGACATAATAATAGTACCAAAAATTTTACGGCAAGCTGAAGCGTGAGAACGGAGGGTAAGAAGATGAAAATAAATATGCTGGTGGGCATCGGATATATTCTGCTCATGCTTAGCGGTCTATTTGGCATCTCACAAGAAAGTTACGCTGGGGAGGGATCGGAACAAGCCAAGGCGACGTTTGCCGGAGGTTGTTTCTGGTGCATGGAAGAGGTGTTTGAGAAAGTCGAAGGGGTGAGCTCTGCGGTCTCAGGATATACTGGAGGAAAAGTAGAGAATCCGACGTACGAACAAGTTTCTGCCGGGGGTACCGGTCATACGGAATCCATAGAGGTCACATTTGATCCCAACAAAGTCACCTATAAACATCTGTTAGAAGTTTTTTGGCGAAATGTGGATCCCACGACACCGAATGCACAGTTTTGCGACCACGGGAATCAATATCGCACTGCGATTTTCTACCATAACGAAAACCAAAAACAATTGATTGATGCATCCAAGCAGAAAATCGAAATTTCAAAAAACTTTTCAGAACCCATTGTGACAGAAATTACTCCTGCTTCGGTATTTTATACCGCGGAAGAGTATCACCAGGATTTTTATACGAAGAACCCTATTCGCTACAAATATTACAAATGGACTTGCGGTCGTACAAAGCGCCTTGAACAACTATGGGGGAAATCGTAAATAGAGAACAAATTAGGCTTACTTCCGTTGTAGATACCCACGGGTTCATGCCGCGTGG
>QIMB01000207.1 GCA_003233615.1 Nitrospirota bacterium | reverse complement strand
AGAAGCCCATCTCCGTCAAGATGAATTGCTCCTGCATACTCTTCCTGGTTCGCCTCGATGCTCGCATTGATGGATACGTGTTGCAGGCCAGGCGGAGCCAGTGGATTTGAAATGTCCACATGTTGAAGGTGGAGCTGTTGGAAAGGCAGGACAGGGAGTGGGGTTCCAGAGCCTAACAACGTGAGGTCAAATGGAGAGTCAGTTTGCCGTGCTGACACAGATGGTGCTGGAGATGATGGCTGTTCAAGTAATGAAGAATCCCAGGCAATTTTCAGATGTTCAATGTTCACGGTTTCAACGACTCTATTCAAGAGGGAGTCAAGGGAGTACGTGATCATCGTCTTGTCGATGCTTATCGAGGTTTCCCCGGATTCTCTTGGAGTGCGGAACATCAAAGAAGGGATTGTCAGGGCATGTGTGTTGGGACGGTCAATGTGGATTTCGACGTTGGTAAATCCACGGTTCGTTAACTCTTGCGTGATGAGTATCCTGCCAATTGTTGGGAGAAACCAATAGGTCATGCCGGAAAGAATCACAAATCCAATGGCTGTCCATCCCAGAATTTTAAATAATTTCATAATGGTGATTATGGGAAAATCCTAGTATTTTTTCGGGATAGAGATGTCGTCAAGAACTGGCGGGAGGTATCAGTCATAACATTTTTATATCTTTGATTCGGTAGGGATATGATTGATAGTGCTGTGCTGGCATGGTTACACCTCAATGGATTGCGTGGAGAGGTTAGCAGAATGGCGCTGCCAAGTGGCAAATGGCTTAATGGAGATATTATAGCTATATCGAGTCTGACCCCTTTTAGAGATTCTGCCCAGTGAGGATCGAGGATTCTAAGGTGTCTTTTCGATTGTCGGTGGTGAGCCTGTTGATTCCGCCTGCGTGAGCATGCCTTGGAGATTTTCGGGATCTACTGGGGGAGGGACCGTGGAAGGTTTCATGATATTTTGGTGGTTCAGGGGTTCAGGGATGAGCGCGGGATAACCAGTGTCCATGTGACCTCCATTGTTGAAATGTGCGGTTCCGTATACTCTATCATTCTCGGCTGAATATTGCGATAAGTAAAGGGCAATCAGGATATATGGTACATTTTTCTTTTCGTGAAATAAGAGGTGGCCAATTGAAATAGGATTGGGCCTTCACCGTCTTACGAACCTGACGCTTGGGCTTTGCATGTCGGGTACCTACTATTTCTGTCGCTTGATACGAGGGTTATTGTTTGAGAATTAATGACTCTGTCAGCATCCTGTGAGGTGTCGATATGAATTTGTTTTAAAACAAACTCATTTGGGTGGGGGGATCGGCTGGAGTGTCTTTAGGAGATTTTTGAGAATCGGAGAGGGTTGGAGCTGAAGAGGCGTTGGGCAGTATGGGGGGCTGGCTCATTTCATCCAAGACGGCTTTGAGTTTTTGGAAGTCTTCTTTGAGAGGGACTCGTAGATTACCTTGGTGAAGGGCGGCCGCAGGATGCAGTAACGGAAAGACGACGAAGTGTTCTAACTGAAAGACTTGCCCGCGAACTTTGGTGATGCCAATTTTTCTTTCTAGCAAGGTTTGGGTCGCAAAGTTTCCCAAGGTGCAGACCAGCTTCGGCTGAATGAGTTTGATCTGTTGCAAGAGAAATGGCTTGCAGGTGTCGATTTCATCAGGTAGCGGATCTCGATTATTGGGAGGCCGGCATTTGATGACATTGGCGATATAAATGTCGGATCGTTCGAGTCCGATTGATCGCAGGAGTTCAGTCAGTAATTTCCCTGCCGCTCCTACAAATGGCTCACCTTCCCTGTCTTCATAAAACCCTGGAGCTTCCCCCACAAACATAATTGAGGCGTGAGGATTGCCTGTGCCAAAGACCACCTGTGTTCGTCCAGTAGAAAGCTGGCAACGTTGGCAATCATGAAGGGAGTCATTGAGTTCGACTAAATTCATACGCGAAGATCTTAAGTTTGAGAGGGCGAGATGTCAATGTGAAAAACCATAGAAGGAGGTGGCGACAGCTTTGGCACAGGCATTAGCGCTTGTGATCGTGCTTTCCAGAGAAGCTGGAAGTTTCGTTGCTGTCCAGGGGCCAGCCAAAAAGAAATTGGGTATGGGTGTTGTCGGAAGGGGCCGATGGGTTCGAACCCCTCGGTGGCATGGGAAAAATGGACCGACGTCCCGACAAAACTGAGGTTCACAGGATTCTTGAGTGTGTGTCGGTGAAAGGTTGAAAAAATGCTGTATGGAAGCCCAGGCATTGTCAATATGCCATTGTTCACTGTGCTCCTGTTTCATGGATGCTTGGAGCTTGACGCAAGTGATAATGGTCTTTGGTTTCGTTGATTGTGGGCTTGGCTGACTCGTGATCCAATCAAACGAAGCCAGATGAAGAATGACTCGCGATGGAAGGAGTCTATCGTGAAGGGTGAACTGAATAGCAAGTCCATGCACTTCTGGTATGTGACTCAACGATGAGAAATACGAATAACGGGCCAAAGCACGTTCAGGCAGTAATGAGAGAAGATTTCGCGGAGTCAAAGCGGAGACATAGATTTGAGCTGTAA
>QIMB01000315.1 GCA_003233615.1 Nitrospirota bacterium | reverse complement strand
AAATACCTAGAGCAAAAAGGACTGCCTTAACCCTGCCTAGCCGGAACCAAACAAGAGGAAAACTCCGAAGGCGGGAAGCGTATAAAGGGAGAAGTGAGAAGTAAAAAATGGGGAAGAAACCAAAATTATTTGTAGAGACGCTCCACTGGAGCGGCTTCTGAGTATCTATCAATCCCTTGGTAGAGAAGACTTTAGGAACGTCACCAAAGATATCTTTGCAGAAAAAAACGAAGTTTTTCACCTAAGAGACTTACGATGGAAATTCTGTCCGTGATATTTATCCTCGCCGGGTTGTTTTTTCTGGTTGTTGCGGCCATTGGCGTCATACGACTTCCGGACGTGTTTACACGTTCCCATGCCGTATCGTTGACGGACTCGTTAGGAGCATTTCTCTTGTTAATCGGCCTTGCGATATATGAGGGACTGAGTATGAATGTCCTGAAGATTCTTGCGGTCTTGTCCTTGCTATATCTTCTAAATCCAGTGATTGCCCATGCCACCTTACGCGCAGCCGTTCGAGCCGGGTTGAAGCCTTGGGAAGGGAAAACTCCATGACGTTTGCTTACGAAATCCCGCTTTTAATCCTTCTGCTGGTGACGGCAGGCGGGGCCATTTTAATGAAAGATTTGATGAGCGCCGTTTTGCTGTTGGGATGTTACAGCTTTTTCCTTGCGCTCGTGTGGGCTTGGCTTGGAGCGGTAGATGTGGCGTTTGTGGAAGTCGTGGTTGGAGCCGGGTTAGCTACTGTTCTTTTTCTTCTCACCCTTTTTGGAACCGCGCCCAAGGATGGGCGGCTGCGACGACCACCGCCACCCTTGACTGCATTGATCGCACTTCCCCTTCTCGGCGTCTTGATGCTCTATGCGGCGAAGGATCTTCCGGAATTTGGAGATCCGAACTCTCCTGCGAGTACTCACATTTCTCCTATGTATCTTGAACGGAGTTATCAGGATACGCACACACCGAATGTCGTCACGTCCGTTCTTATGGACTACCGTTCCCTTGATACGATGGTAGAGACCGTGGTCATTTTTACGGCCGGGATTGCCTGTGTCTTGTTGTTGCGGAGAAAAGTATCATGATTCAGCCACATGACAGCATTATTGTGCAGTCCTTAGGACGATTTCTTGTGCCCGTGGTCCAACTCTTTGGGCTCTATGTCTTGTTTTTCGGCCAATATGGTCCTGGCGGCGGGTTCGTGGGTGGCGTGATTCTGGGTGCCAGCATGATCTTGACCATTTTGATATTTGGTCACGATGCGTCACGAAGTCGATTGGCGAAAAAACTTTTACACGGCGACGGGGTAGGCATGCTTATCTACGCCGGTGTGGGAGGCCTCTGCTTGATCGGGGGTGGGGAGTTTTTAAATTATGCGCATTTGGACATTCCCGGTCTTGAAACAGCCTCACGTCGTTCTTTAGGCATTCTCCTCACACAAATCGGTGTCGCAATCGATGTCGCAGTCTCCGCTATTTCTATTGTCTTCAGTTTATCAGCTGAAGAAATCATTGAGGACTCAATGAATGATTGATGTACTTGCCGCGATTTTCCAACGCCCCAATTTTCTCACCTTCGTGATCATTTTTCTTTGGGGTTTTTATATTATGATTACCCGATACAACCTGGTGAAAAAACTTATTGGCATGTATCTGGTTCAGACAAGCGTGATTTTCTTTCTTGTCTCTATCAGCGCAAAGAAAGGGGCTACGGTTCCCATCCTGGTCTCCACAACAGATCCCGTTCAGGCTCTCGACTATTCCAATCCCTTACCTCATGTCCTGACGCTCACGGCCATCGTCGTCGGAGTTGCCACTCTGGGTGTGGCCTTAGCGTTATGCGCCGCTATTTACCGGACATATGGAAGTCTTGACGAAGAAGAAATTTTGAAAAGGTTGGAATGAGTCGACATCTCCCTGTCCTACTGTTCCTTCTCCCCTTGTTTGCTGCCATCTCAATGCCCGTGGTGTGTCTCAAACATCGAACGTGGAGTTGGCCGATAGCTGTAGCCACCCTCTCCTCCATGGCGGTGCTCTCTATATTGAACCTCATGAGCATCATGCAAAACGGTGAAGTCCGTTATGCGTTTAGTGGATGGCCTCCCCCGTTAGGAATTGAATGGGTGGCTGATGGATTGGCCAGTATCATGATGGTAGCCCTCAGTCTCTTAGGATTGGTGGCTCTGGTATTCGCAGGTCCAACCGCCCCGAAAGATCTCGGAGGACGAGTGGTTCACTTTTACACATTAATCTTGCTTCTTGTTTCGGCTTTGACGGGAATTGTGTTTGCCGGGGATTTGTTTAATCTTTTCGTCTTTTTGGAAGTTGCCGCGTTATCGAGTTATGCCCTCGTGGGTGTCGCCGGGGGGAGAGCGCTTGTTGCAGCTTTTCGCTATCTGATTTTTGGAACATTGGGGGCCTCGTTCTATTTATTAGGGGTGAGTTACTTCTATGCCGCGACCGGGACACTCAATATGGGCGATATGGCTGAAAAGCTCCCTCACTTACTGACCTCGAAGGCGGTCGTGGGAGGCTTGCTGTTTATGTTTATTGGTCTGGGAATCAA
>QIMB01000217.1 GCA_003233615.1 Nitrospirota bacterium | reverse complement strand
AAACCGTGTCATTTCTTTTTCTTCGGGGGATGGAGGGGTTCTCCAAAGACCTCTTCAAATGAGAAGGTGTGACCTTTTCTAAGCTGTGCGAGACCCTGTTTAATTTCCTGCATCAGGGCCGGGTTGCGCTGAATGGCATGAGTTTCTTGCCAACTGTCGAACTCTTCAGCACTCATCAGCACTGCTGCCGGGCGACCATTGCGAGTAATGACCAGTTCTTCCTCAGTTTGTTCCACGGTTGCCACTAATTCACTTAACCGGGCTTTGGCTTCTGAGAGTGTCAGGGTTTTAGGCATAAGTGATCTCCTCAATAGACTACAATTCAGACTAATTTATTCCTTGGGTTTTGTCAAACAAAGGCAATACAAGCCATGTGTTACCGTATAACGTGTGCGGCACGTTATGAATTATTTCCAATTTTTTTCCGAATGGTATAAAACCATTGTTTCTGCATTCTATTTGGTACTTTCTCGCCGGAAATGTTTCGCGCAATCTTGGCTACAGAAATAATACCGCTGCCCGCTGATTTCTTCCACAACAGCCGATCCTGCGGTGACATAGACCTTACAGACTGGATCTTGAATCATCACATCCTTCCCGGGAGTTGCCTGGTCAGGTTTTTGTTCGATCCATGCACGCGCTGCGCGTCGAACCATAAAGAACAGGATGATGAGAAGAATTAAAATTGTGATGATTTTGTACATGCCAATGACCTCACATCATGTTCTATCAACTTACTTATGGTTTTGTACCACGTTTCATCCGAGGATGCCACAGAGATGCATGAAAGTCTTTACTATGATTTACAGCTGTGATTCAGTTCTTTAAGAGATTTCGTTGCTGTGGGTTTTCTCATCTTGCTAGAGTTTCCTGTCAGGACATTCTATGTGGTCACGGGTGTTTTTCAACTCGTACCAACGGCGAATACAGCGTTATTTGAACACAGAGAGGCACATGAAATGGTTACTATCACATTAATGGGGGATCTACAGACCCCTGAAGGAGAGCGTGCGTTAGAGTGCCAGGTAGAAGATTCAATCACGATCAAACAGCTTATCAGGAACAACTATTAAAACAGAAAAAAGTGATGGTCACTGTCAACAAGCGCATTGCCAGTGAAGCCACAAATGTCTATGACGGCGATGAGGTCAATATTGTCGCCCATGATGGTATGGGACGGAGTGGATTAACTCCAGCGATGTACTGAAGGGAATGAGATGAAAAAAACAGGGCCAGCAATCCTGGCCCTGCTTCCTAAATGATTGTCGTCGATAAAAAACCGGAGGAAGGGGCTACACCCGGTTGAGTGACACATGACAAAGAGACACAAAGGTACCCGAGATTTTCTTATTTTTTCACCCCGAGAATGGCGTCTTTCGCGGCTTTTGCCACACGAAACTTCACAACCTTTTTGGCAGGAATTTTAATGGCCTCACCGGTTTGAGGATTTCGGCCCATCCTCGCTTTTCGATGTGCGAGAACAAGTTTTCCAATGCCCGGCACAACAAACGCATTCTTCGCTTCCTTGTACGCTAAAGCTGCAAAATCATCAAGAAACTGTGTAGCCGTTTTCTTGGTGATATCTGCTTTTTTAGCCAGGTGATCAGCGATCTGCGACTTCGTCATGGATTTTCCCATACGAACATCCTCCTCACATTAGAGATGATTAGTAACAGAGATCATTTGGTTTTTCAAAATTCCAAGGAAGGAATGCCTTGCTTAACCTTCGGTACAGGTACGACTGGAACAACGTGTTCCTTTCTCACAGCGGCGTCAGAGTCTACCGAATGCCTCAAATACTGTCAATAAAAAAATCAATCCCAGAGCGAGGAATCTTTATGTGGCACGATGTGGACGGAGATCTTACCTTGCTGCCGTGGCATTTCCCACGGTAAAGTAGGCAAGCGATAGGATCGGGAGTGAGATCAGAGTTTTCGTGATGAGTTTAATATCATATATTCAATAATCAGATGAGGTGAAAATTAATCATGGGAAAAGAATTACCGGTTATTCCCAACCCCCAACAATCCGAGACCGAAGAAAAAGAAGAATTGATCTATTCTCGTGTCTTTTGTATGCGCGAGGACAGTCCGCCCTTACGACTTCTGCTCGATTTTCTTAAATCCAAAAACCAAATTCCGTTGATTCCAAAAATGGAACAGGAGGCATTGGAGGATTGGGATTGGGTCCATATCTCATTAGGCTATAACCGAGAACGCCAACCCATTCGTCTTTTTTGCATACGCAATCGAGGCACCTACCAAGATGTTTTTGAGACTGAGCAAACCGGGTTTACCAACCGACTCTCCATCTTTGATGATGTTGAAGCGCAAATTGCCCAGGAATTCATTGGTAAATCCCATTTCATCGCGACGACCCAAATGGTGAAAAACGATATTTCCGATGACGGGTATGATTTCAACGGCTGGATTTTGGAGTTTTTTCAAGACAATTGTAACGGCATTGTACAAATTGACGGGCAAGGGTTTTATTCGCCCAAAGGCCAACTCGTCGTGGACATGGAAGAAGCCATCGAATCCGGGAAAGAAATCGGTCCCACGCCCAAAACGGATGAGTCCTCATAAAAATATTTTCTTGTCCTTACCTCCATTCGCTTTCTGAGCAACAACACCAATCAGTGAGCATCAAGAGCATCATCCATGACCTTCCCATAGACTTGTTGAGGAATGGATGATAATCCATTGCGATGACCGCATCCATCTTTCACGACCTCGACTAATGCTCCAGTACCCATGAGTGACGGATCTTCAACGATATCCTCCTGACACACGAGAAGGTCGGCCCGTCGTCCTTCAACCACCGTTCCCGTATCCGTGAGACCGAGCTGCTCCGCAGCCAATCCCGTCGCACCAAACCATGCGGCCAAATACGGCACACCTTCCTGAATCAACGCCACTATTTCCATATAGTTGCGCCCATGCATATCTGGCAGAACAGGATCCGTCCCTGCCAGTAGCTTGAGCCCACTGGCATGAGCCACTTTCACTGCTCGGGCATGGCTTTCCGACACTGCCTGAACCTTAGAGGTAATAAACTCATTGAATTCTCCTGATTGAGCCAATCGCTGGCCTACCCAAGAAGTGGGTGTGACGGTACAGCCCTTTGCATAGGCCAATTCGGACAACTCTTCATCCATAAAGGAAATGTGTTGAATATCTCTCACCCCTGCCTCAATGGCCAAGCGAATCCCACTGTGGCTATGTGCATGCGCTGCGACATACATGCCTCGACCAGCTGCTTCGTCACAAATGGCATCCATTTCTTCTAAGGTAAAATCGCGATGTTCTAAATGATCGGTTGGTGAGACGACTCCGGGACTGGCACAAATTTTTATTAAATCTCCGCCACAAGCTGAAATTTCTCTGACTCGCTTTCGACATTCCCATGGTCCGTCCACAATGCTGGAAGGACGCCCGGGCCCTGCTGGCCATAGACGAGACAGCTCCCCGCAACAACGATCCGGTCCTCGAAAATCAGCATGCCCTCCAGTCGTCGACAACATGCAAATAGCCAGCTTTAAACGAGGTCCGAGTAAGACTCCCTGCTCCACTAGTCGCTTCAGAACCTGAGTTGCGCCCCCAACATCTCTGAGGGTGGTCACTCC
>QIMB01000052.1 GCA_003233615.1 Nitrospirota bacterium | reverse complement strand
GATGGACATGAACCCCCTTCTGCTGCAAGGGAGCAGACAAAACTTGTAGGGACTCATCCAATAACTCCTCGAGTTGAAACGAGACGGGGAGGAGATCGCGCGGGCGTGCATAATCAACAATTTGATTGACAATGCGATCCAAACGCCGTGTTTCTTTCAGAATCGTGTTCAAATCATCACGTCGAGAATCTCCTTCCACAAAATCCTCTAACAGCAATGTTGCTGTGGACCCAAGCCCTACCAAGGGATTGCGAATTTCATGGGCAATACCGGCAGCCACTTGTCCCAGCGTCGCCATTCGTTCTGACCGACTGAGCTGCGCCCGCATTTGTTCTAAGGCCGTAATATCAACATTAAATCCTTGATACACCATGGTCTGACCCGATTCATCATGAATCGGGACCGCCCGACTTAATACCCTGCGAACTCCACCATCGTGATGGAGAAACCGAAAGACACGTTCAAAGGACTCACTGTAGGTCCGTGCGTTGCGAAAAGCCTGACGAATATCCTCTCGGTCATCAGGGTGAATAGCATCCCACATCTGCTCAGGATCGACGGCTTCGTCGGGATTGCGCCCGGCTAATATCCAATTTTGACGATTACTAAAAATGATGCGGTTTTGTTCCATTGTAAAAATACCAATAGGCGCATGATCGACAATGCCACGGTATTTGGCTTCCGAAGAGGTGAGCTCTTGATTCAGACTCCTCAGCTCCTGCTCAGACCGCTCAATCTGTTGAATGTGCCGTTGAATCTGCGTGCCCACCGTATTCATCACTCTCGTCAAATTCCCTATTTCATCCTGCCGGTCAAGGACCGGCACTTTCGGCATCGTTCCTCCAGAAAAGTTCTCAACTATTTTGACCAACGTGGTCAATGGACCAGTAATGGAACGTGCAATGAGTTGTAACGGAAGCAGCATGAGAATCAGCGCAAAAGCCCCGCCACCCACGATCACTCCCATAAGCACAGATCGATCTTCAGAACTGCTGGTCAGTGCCTGTTGTAACTGCTCAACCTCCTGCCGATCAAAACGCGCCATTTCTTCACGAATGGCCAACATCAACAACCGTCCTTTTTCCGCTGCAATATAATCTTCCGCCTCTTCCAGATGCCCCATCTTGACACGTTCAATAAGGCGATCTTTATCAGACATCAGCACGTGAATATTTTTTTGGACGGATTCGACCAACATGCGTTGTGCTGGATTATCATCCACCATTTGTCGAAGAGAGTTCCCCAAGGTGATGACTCGTTGTTTAGCTGCCTGATATGGTTGCAAAAATTGAGGCTGCTGCGTCAGGACATAGCCACGAAATCCCGTCTCAAGATCCACCACTAATCGCATAAATTCAGATGAGGCACTTTGAATATGGTACACCTCGTTCAAATGATCTTCATCCAGAGAAAACATTTCCACGCTTCCGTAGGTGAGCAAACTCAAGACCAAGACAGCCACCATAGGAACGGCCGACACCAATAGGAGTTTCTGGGCAAGGGAAAGATTTAAAAAAACGGACGTCAGTTTCATATGGTGGGATGTCGTCTTCCGGGTAGACCCCAGTGAATAGATAATTCCAGTTTTAGCGTATTGCCACACAGAAGCCTACGAAATTCATTTGCTACCTGTCCATTGCCTTAGGCTCAGTCTAGATGAAATGAGTTCCATCCACAGGCAGTAGTAGAGAACAAGGCCATCTTGCTATCATAGCATTAGAATTATTTCTTCAAATAGGCTCCGAGGCAACTGAAATTCGCAGTTCTTCCAGTCTTCCACACAGAGGAGACATGAGCGGAAAAACCCTTCGTATTGCATTAGGTACAGGACTGCTGGGCATTCTACTTGGCTGGGGTATTGGCTTTAAGATGGCCCCCAACACAGGCCTGCCAATTCGGGTAGTGGCAGATTACGTCCATGCTGTTCTTCAAGCTGATCGCACTTTTTACGCACAGCACGTGGTGGAGCGCATGGAAGCCATGTTGATTGTCAATGCCACAGAAAATTGGCGAGAAGACCGCACCTTGCCACTTCCAGCACAATTTTTCAAAGAATCTTCACGTGGATTACAGGTACGCGGAAAGCCGTTTCGATACCGACTTGTCAGCTTGTGGCCCATTAATCAGGACAACGCGCCAGAATCTGAGAGGGATCGGCAAGCATTAGAGCAAGTCATGACATACGGAGAAGTCGCAGAGCAGGAAATTGAATTGGGAAAACGGAAATACTATCAAGCCATTTTTCCTGATCGCGCCGTCAGCCGGGCCTGCGTCAATTGTCATAATGCCCACGAGAAAAGTCCCAAACGTGACTTCAAACTCAACGACATCATGGGCGGATTAGAGATATTGATTCCTCTCGAATAATACGGCCATTCCAACAGAACTCTAGAAACCGTCAAGACACGAACATGAAAGACCGAAAAGACAAGAACCACAGCAACATTGGAACAGCCAGATACAATAAGCCAAACGAGTGAGATATAACCAAAGAAGCCAACTCTGGGCAACATGCAAAAAAACACAAAACCAGAGATCACATTTACTGATCGATTACGATCAGG
>QIMB01000262.1 GCA_003233615.1 Nitrospirota bacterium | reverse complement strand
GTCCCACTATGGGCCAACGAAATCGTGAAAACCTGACCTCGCTTAGCCGCTTTGTCGCTCTCGATTCTCTAAGTCCGACAGACTCCTAGAATCCACGGACTTCCTGTAGCTCAAGGGCTTTGGCCACTGAGGCTCGCAACTTTTCAGATTCAACGGGCTTGACGAGATAATCCGACACTCCATGCTGCAACATCGTTGTCGCCATATCGAGATCGGGAAATCCCGTGAGGACGATTAAGGGAACACTGGGCCATTCTTTTTGGTAATAATTAATGACATCAATACCATTCATGTTTGGCATACGAATGTCTGTAATAATGAGATTCAACAATAATGAATTTTCGCCTTTTTTGACTTCTTCAATGGCTTTTGCCCCATCCTCCGCCTCAAGCACATCGTACCCGGATTTTTCTAGTGTCATGCGAACCACTTTTCTAACATCGGGCTCGTCATCAACAACAAGCACGAGCCCTTCAGACTTTCGGCCACTGAACATTCCAGCGGTTTTTGACTCTGACATGCTGCACCTCCTCAGTTAAAGATCAGAATGGTTTACGTGTCTCACATTGCTTTGCATCTTAGGCTCAATTGCGCATTTTTTATTCCTCGTTTTTCTCTTTTTCTAAAGTGGCATGAATCGGAAGTTGAATCGTAAAGGTAGTCCCAATCTCTTGCTCACTTTCCACGGTAATAGTCCCACCATGGATGTCTACGACATCCTTAACAATCTTGGTGCCCAACCCTGTTCCACCAATTTTTTGGCTAATGGTCTCATTGGTGAATAAACTGTCACGGATCTCAGGAGGCATCCCGTTGCCCGTATCGGCTACCGATAACATCACAGTCATCTGATCTGATCCTATTCTTCCGCTAATAGTCACAGATCCGCCATGTGGGGTTTCAGGAATGGCATTGTTAACGAGATTGTACAGCGCATTGAATAAACGATTTTCATCAGCGTGAATAAGAGGAAGAGAGTCAAGCTCTTGAGTATGCAAGGCAACCCCTTTTTCGCTGCCATAGAGACGTAAGGAATCCAATACCGCTTTCACAACTCCCGAAATCCGGCAAGGCGCAAAGCGTGGCGTGCTTGTTTTCCCTTTGACCGTATCGGCAATCTCTTTCACACGATCATTGACGCGACGGGTGTTATTGATGATCATTTCTATGGCTTCCGTGGTAAACGCTCTTGTGGCCTCCACCTGCTTAGAACTGAGATCGGGTAAACACTGGAAAAGGTCTTGCAGCTCTTCTTCTAGCAGCGTGGCTCCATTCAGAACAGGCATGAGCATGTTCTTCATATCGTGAGCAACATCCCCAAGCACGCGCGTCACTTCAGCAAGCTTGGCTTCTTCCAACAATTGTGCAGCCATGCGTTGTCGCTCAGTGATGTCTTGGAACGTCACGACGGCTCCAGTCAATTGCCCATACTCTACAATTGGCGTGCTTGTATATGCCACGGGAAAACTTGCGCCATCCTTTTGCCATAATACTTCGCTGTCAACATGATTGACTGTTCCGTTCTTCAACGTGGCGCACATAGGACACATGTCGTTCGGGTGACGAGAGTCAGCGGGATTTGTGTGATGTACAGCATTGTGTACCGAGACCCCAATGAGGTCCTCCGCTTCATACCCCAGCATCTTGGCCCCGACTGGATTGATAAACGTCACTTTGCATGTCAGATCCAACCCATAAATGCCTTCTCCCGCTGACACCAAAATTTGTTCACAACGTCTTGTGGACTTCAGGTGTGCTTCTTTGGCAATTTCACGTTCAATGGCTGTCGTGATGCGGTCTGCTACCATACCGAGGCCGTTCAGCGTCAAGCTCGTCAACGTATGTTGAGAAAAAATGCCCATGACACCTACGATCTTTTGGTTTCTCAGCAATGGATATCCTGCGAACGCAACAAGCCCATTGTGTTGTGCCCACTCCTGTTCCGGAATGCCAGGATCTCCGATCACCGAATTCGTCAAATGTGACTGTTTCTCAGCGGCAATCTTCCCGATTTTGAGGTGACCCACAGGTATGCGTGCATGTGATCCGTTCAAGTGGGTATACAGCCCGGAACTCGCTTGCAGTTCTAATACTTGGTCCGTGGCATTGAGCGTCCAGATACGAGCAAATGCCGCATCGAGATGTCGGACCAGCGCATCGGTACAACCTTGTAAGAGGCCTCGAATGGCTTGATTCTGTATGATCTCTTGCCCCACCTCTGCATCTAACGCCAGTAGACGATTACGTTCCAGCAGTTCATTTTCAGCCCGCTTTCGATCGGTAATGTCGCGAATGATGCCGCAAAAAAATTGTTCATTCGATTCTGCTGCGCGCGCGAGAGACAGCTCAATAGGAAACTCTTCTCCGCCTTTCCTCAAGCCATACAGCTCTACAGTATTTCCGATGACCCGCGTCTCATGAGTTGAACGAACCCGTTCCAATCCTTGTTTATGTCGTTCACGATATCGGACTGGCATGAGAAGGGTAAGCTGTTTGCCAACAATTTCTTCAGCCGAATAGCCAAACATGTGTACCGCAGCATTATTCCATGACAGGATATTGCCATC
>QIMB01000208.1 GCA_003233615.1 Nitrospirota bacterium | reverse complement strand
ATATCCCGGCCACCCACTTCTTTCAACGACTCCGCTGTCGTCAGGATCAAGTCTATTTCTTCAACCGATAATTCCGTAATAGTCAGTAAGTCTTTACGCTTCCACGTCATAAATCGCGTGATCCCGTCATGATAGCGACCCGATCGACCTGCCCTAATTCTTCAAAAAAGACTTGAACCTTCTCCTCGCGAGCAGTCGGAATGCTCTTTCCGACATAATTGGCACGAATAGGAAGTTGTCGATGCCCTCGGTCAACCAACACCGCGAGTTGAATTTCAGCAGGACGTCCCAAATCCATGAGGCCATCCAAGGCGGCTCGAATGGTGCGGCCTGTGAATAGCACATCATCGACCAATACAATCTTTAAATCCGAAATGTTGAATGGAATGGATGTTTTTCGTATCTCCGGTTGATCTTTACGAATTGACAAATCGTCTCGATATAACGTGATATCCAGTTCTCCAAAGGGGATGTCACATTGTTCAATGTGTTGAATCCGTGTGGCTAACCGTTGTCCGAGATACACGCCTCCTGTGCGAATCCCAATCAGAGCCAAATCCTGCGATCCTTTGTTCCGCTCAAGAATTTCATGACTAATCCTTGATAAAGCCCTAGACACCTCTTGGGCATCCATTAACAAACGTTCGTTTTGAGATAATCCCATAATTAATGCAATGTTATACTTTAATATTCTACTGTTACAGGCATAAAAAAACCCTTCTCAGTGTCACATGAGAAAGGTAGATAATTTCTGGCCATCACTATATGGCCAACAACATACATTGTTCTCCTTACTCACCTCACTGGATGAGTCTTAAAGGTTTCCCCATCCTATTCATAGCACTCCTTCCTGTCAAGGCTGACTGACGATGATTAGAAAATGATATGAATGGCAGACATGTCTCACTTCTCATTTCTCCCTTCTCGCTACTCACTCCATCACAAGTGCGATTAACCATAAATCTATGGCTCTAGCGAGTCGGAGCATAGAGGTCGACTATAATAAAAGGGAAGCGTCCACTTTCCGTGGATTTTTGAACAGACAAAGAATTAGCCGTGATAGACTATAGACTTAGTGCCAATGTAGTACTGAGGAGTTCGATCGCAACATTCAGCGTTAGGATAATCTGTGAAGGCAAAAGTCTATATCGAAACATCCATTCTCAGCTATCTGACTGCGCGTCCTAGCAATGACAGTCGAGTGGTTGCCAACCAAAACACCACCATTGAATGGTGGGAGACTCGTCGCTCAAGTTTTGACGTATTTCTCTCAGAGTTTGTCATCGCCGAAGCGAGTCTTGGCGATCCAGATGCAGCAAAGAAACGCCTTGAAGCCATCGCAGAACTACCGAACTGACAACGACCAATGAAGTTAGAGCTCTTGCCAAGGCATTGATCGCCGAAGGTCTAATTCCGGCAAAAGCCGAAGTGGATGCGTTCCATATCGCCGTAGCTGCCGTGAACGGCATGGAATATTTACTCACGGAACTGCACTCATATTGCGAATGCCGTCATGCGGCCCAAAATTGAAGAAATCTGTCGTCACCATGGCATCGAACCGCCTATGATTTGTACGCCTCAAGAATTAATGGAGGGCTAGTTCATGTGGAAAGATCCTATTGTCGAAGAAACCCGGAAACTCCGGGATCAGTATGCGAACCTACACCATCATGACATTGACGCTATTTTTGAAGACATTCAACAGCGTCAAGCTCAATCGAGAAAAAACATGGTGTCATTCCCACCACGTAAGCCAATGACAGCATCACATCTCACCTAAGGGCTCGGGTGTGCATTGTGAGCAGTGCCAACAAAGCACAGAGGCGGGACTCGGTTGATCTGCTATGTTTTCTTGTCTTGCCGCAATAATCCAGGCTGACCACAATATTGTAAATTGACAAAGGTAACGTATATGGTACTATTAAGCCATGGTCGAAATTCGGGAATATGTTGCTGAAGACGGCAACAATCGATATAAAGATTGATTTAACAATCTCGATTATCAGGCTGCCCGAAAAGTTCACATCGCCGTCACTCGACTCAAATTCGGCAATTTTTCCAATGTGCAGGGAGTAGGACGGGGTTTATACGAATACAAAATTAATTATGGCCCATGTTATCGGATTTATTTCGGGAAGGATGGAGACCAAATCATCATTCTTACATCCATCATGCCACGTGTTGCTGGAAAGAGTATAAACAGCGGAAAAAGCAGGAGGATAAATAATGGCACTCACACGAGATTTTAAAATCACTATTCTGGAACGAGCGCAAGGAGACCCACAATTCAGGCGCGGCCTTCTTCAAGACGGCATCGAGTTGCTACTGGCCGGAGAGTTGGACACCGGCAAGGAAATCTTGCGCGATTACATCAACGCCACCATCGGCTTTGAAACACTCGCACGTCAGACAAAGCACACGCCCAAAAGCCTGATGCGAATGTTTAGTAAAAATGGGAATCCACGTGCGGAAAACCTATTCAACGTAATTCAGCACTTGCAGAAAAACGAAGGGATTCACTGGCAAATAAAAGCCATCCACACCTAACAATTAAAGCAGACCATCGTCCGTTC
>QIMB01000321.1 GCA_003233615.1 Nitrospirota bacterium | reverse complement strand
TGATTTTATGATCTTCACAATTCCCCATATTATCAGTCCAGCCCCTGAAAAAGAGAGAGCCATGGATAGAGCCAGTCCCCCAAGAATCAATCCAAACATTGACCGCAACCTAAATCTGGAAAACGAGAAGATCCTCTCTTCAGTTCCACCTAATATTTCAATGCGCACACTTCCTAGAGTTTTAACGTCAATGTAACCTATGCTGTTTTTTGAACTGCTTCCGCCACTTGAGGAAATTGCAGTATCGCCAATAAAGTTGAATAGCTGGTCTGTTTCTACGTTCCTAATAGAAATTTCGATTCCATCAGGAATGCTCTCTGAACGATTATAGCTCCTACCGCCGTATATCGTTTGATAATCGTTCCAAAGGTAGTATCGACCCGCCTCTTCTAGCATCACCTGAGTGCTTCCTGGAATGACAAATTTTTCTTTGTTTTTGTCACCCAAAATAAGGGGTAATACGATTGCCATAGGAACCACGATTACCCCCAAGATGAGAAGGCTGACTCCTGCAATAATGAGTTTAATTCCTGCTTTCATCTCTTTCCCTCAGCGAATGCAGTGCTCACCACGAACATGGTTGATCGTAGGTGTTGTTAGCAACTGCTGGATGCATATTGTTATATGTATTCCACAGCCATCCCATAGAAAGTTAAAAAAGAGTAAAAAGTGGAGCGTGGATCCTGTAATAAAACAGGTATGCAAAAAAAACCAACACTCCGAAGTCAGTCTACCGCCTTTTTTCAACTCTGCCAACTCATTCCTCCATTCTTATGCACAAAACTTTCTAAAGAATTGGGCGTTGATAAAAAGGCTCGAACCTTCACTCCTTGGAGTCACGTCGTTTCGATGATTTTTGGGCAGATGACTCACGCTATTGGGCTCAACGATGTCTGTGATGCCCTCCGTCTACACGCTCCTAAGCTTTCGGTTCTGCGAGGAGCGGTCCCTCCGCATCGAAATACCCTTTCTCACGCCAACTCCATTCGTGATGCAAAGCTGATAAAGAAACTTTTTTGGGGAACATTAAAACACTTAGAAAACATCCAGCCTTGCTTTGGGCTTAACCGGCACCGAAAAGGAGTCCCGCGCCGCTTTAAGGCCACCATACATGCCGTGGACTCAAGCACTATACAGCTGATTGCTCGTTGTATGGACTGGGCTAAACATCGTAAGCGCAAAGCGGCAGCCAAGCTCCATTTGCGTATCAGTGTGGCCGATATGATGCCCCGCTTTGCCCTCATCATGGAAGCTAAACCTCATGACAATACACAAGCTCGTGAATTGTGCGCAGGTATTCGCCCGGGTGAAATTGTGGTGTTTGACAAGGCCTACGTTGATTATAAGCATCTCAACGAGTTAAACGCACGCGGAGTCTTTTGGGTTGTACGAGCCAAGGATACCATGAGAGCAAGGGTGTGGCGTAAAAAGCAACGCGGCAAAAAGGGACGCATCCTGAGGGATGATTTGATTCATCTAAGTGGCAAAAAAAGCAGAGACGCCTACCCCGAAGCTTTTCGAAGAGTCGTTGCTGAAGTCTGTGTAGATGGCCAATGGATAGAGATGACCTTTATCACCAACAATCTAGAGTGGGCAGCAAGTAGCGTTGCAGAACTTTATGCCGCACGCTGGTCCATAGAGGTGTTTTTCAAACAGCTCAAACAAGTCCTGCGCTTGCAGGGTTTTCTAGGAACCTCAGCCAATGCAATTGCTTGGCAAGTTTGGTCGGCTCTTTTGGTCTACGTCTTGTTACGATTCATGGCCTTTGCTTCAGGATGGGGGCATAGCTTTACGAGGCTTTTCACCTTGCTGCGAGGCATTCTTTGGGATCGTTGGGATGCTGTGGCTCTGCTGAAAAGCTATGGGACAGCAGGTGGAGGATTCGAACGATTGTATGCTCCCCGCATGCAGTATTTGCCAGGTTTTAAGTCGTTTTCTGTGGGACAGCAGGCGGCTTCATAAGAGGTAAAAGTCACTCAAATAAGGGGCATAGCAAAGCATCATATTCCCCATCTACGATTCTATGTGAAAATCATTAGTAAACCTACGCGTTTCAGTCGCTTTGAAGGGGGCTGTGGGATGACTGTGATCTAATATCTCAAATCCCACATATTCTCCCATCCTGAACATCCCCTCCATCCATGTTCAACTTCTACCTCAGAGAATTAAGGCAATAAAAGCATACTACGAGGTCGCGAAACATTCCCGATTTTATCGGTCGCCCGAAAAGTGAAGGTCGTCTCTTCATCTACACGTAGCTTCATTACGCGTTCGTAGGGAGCGAAGGCTTCTTCATTGATTTTAAATTCAATCGATTCAACCCCCTGATCATCGCGCGCCTCAAGGCTCAACAAGGTTTGCTCCAAACCCGATTCATCATCGATGCCCGTTTGCACGATAAACTGGATATCTGGACTTCGCTTATCTACAAAAAACTGTTGCTCTGTTACTTCGCCCTTTTCACCTTCAGCCGAAACACCACGAATCCGAACAACATGCAGGCCCGCTTCAAAGAGGATAAAGCCATCTTCAAGAGACATATAAGGCGCATCGTCCACCTGATACTCCATCGATAC
>QIMB01000037.1 GCA_003233615.1 Nitrospirota bacterium | reverse complement strand
AAAACAATGACACAGCTTGATCTGCTCTACTATTTCCAGTTCATGAATGATAATATGTAATTCTTAATTGACGTAAAGACATTTTAAAATTTATAGTTCCACATGACAATCTTAGATTTCAGATCGCTCCCAATCAGACGAATGAATCCAGCTAGTGATACATAGAAAGAACATGCCCTGGCGACACGCTGCCCTTGTAGTCTTGGTTTTTGTTATCTGGGGCAGTCAGGAAATAGCGCTTAGTTCCGCGGACCCGTTGCCCAGTTACCACACAGCACCACCACTCCAGGAATCTGCTGATGCCGTGCTTATTCGAAAAAAGGAATGGCAATGGCATCGTCATCTCAAGCATGCAATGAATCTTCCGGATTGGATCGATCTAGGACTGGAGCATCGAACACGATTCGAAGTGTACGATCATCCTTGGCGGTCCATCCAGCCCTTAGGCCGAACGGATCCTCAAATTCAACAACGGTCCCGTGTGCGGTTTGGCCTGAATGGTGGGGCATTTAAATTTTTATTTGAAGGTCAGGATTCCCGGGTTCATCTTAGCGATCTTAGCGAATTCGATTTCCTAAACACAGGCATCAAAAATGAATATGACATTCTGCAACTATTCGTATCCGCCACGGCAAAAAATGTGTTCGGGACCGGCCTTCGAACCGACCTACATTTCGGGCGACTCACCATGGACTTCGGCCATCGCCGGTTGATTGCCAGAAACGATTTTCGCAATACCACGAACGCATTCGATGGAGTCCATTGGCAACTGGCCAGAGACAAGGTCTGGCGCGTTCGTGCGTTTCTGGTCGAACCGGTGATACAAGACCTGGTCCAGCTCGACGAGCAATCGAAACGGTTTGTATTCTGGGGGACGTATGTTGAAGCGAATCAAATACCGTGGTTCCGCCTCAATGCGTATTATTTCGGATTGAATGATCAACGATTCTCGACGTTGGGTTTACAACGAACATATTCCACGTTTGGAGTACGTCTTTATAAAAATCCCCAAAAATCCCAGGTGGACTATGAAATCGAGAGCGTATGGCAAACAGGAAAATTTGGCAATACGGACCACTTCGCGCACTTTCAACATATCGATCTTGGCTATAGCTTCGATCTCCCAGGGTTGCCACGATTTCTGATTCACTACGACTATGCCAGTGGAGACCGGAATCCGAACGATAGCCAGTCCTCAGGCTTCGATACACTTTTTGGCGCCCGGCGCTTTGAGTATGCGGCCACAGGCAATTTCGGGCCGTTTTTTCGATCGAATATTAGTTCTCCGGGATGGCGAGTGATCGTCGTTCCCGCCAAGGGCTGGAAAATCCAATTAAAGCAACGGTTCTGGTATCTCGCCACCTCACGTGGCGCCTTCGCCGGGAGCGGACTTCGTGATGGCACAGGCGAATCAGGCAATTTCCTGGGGCACGATTTGGAATTGTGGGTTCAGTGGAAAATCAATGACAACTTGGAATTCGATGCCGGCTATGATCACTGGTTCAAAGGCAGTTATTTTGATCGGCTTCCGGCCAGCGCAGGGTTGCCACCTGGTGGCAATACAGACACCGATTACTTCTACATCCTCACCAAGTTTAGGCTTTGAGTGAAAATAACTTGAGCAGATTCGCGCCCAGATTTGGACCGAATTTGGACGGAACGATTGAGGAAAAATCGAGGTATAGCAGAGCTATGGTGAGGTTTTTTCGATTGAGGCGCGTTCAAAGATGGCCCGAAGATGGGATGCGAAATGTCCAAGTTATTTTCACTCAAAGCCTTAGATTATAGAAAGTTCACATTGGAGAATAGACATGATGACAAGAATACATATATTTGCCCTTCTCGTCTTTTTCCATGTGCTTTTGACCATGGCCTCGGCCGGGGAGGTACACGTGGCCGTGGCAGCAAATTTCAGGGCTGCCCTCAGTGAGATTGTCAAAACTTTTGAGCGAACCACCGGACATACCGCCCTCGTCAGTTCGGGATCGAGCGGAAAGTTTTATGCACAAATCAAACATGGAGCCCCATTCGATGTATTCCTTTCCGCTGATGTGACACGTCCGCAATTGATTGAAGAAGAACAACTCGCGGTGCCAGGAAGTCGATTTACGTATGCCGTAGGACGCCTGACTTTGTGGAGCACTGATTCCAACATGCTCAAGACAGACGGACCCACGGTATTATCGAAAGTCCACTTTGACCATCTCGCCATTGCCAATCCGAAGACAGCGCCTTATGGCACTGCAGCACAGCAGACCTTACAAGCATTAGGTGTATGGAATCATGTGAAGGATCGGCTTGTGCAAGGAGAAAATATTGGACAAACCTTCCACTTTGTATTTTCCCACAATGCACAACTCGGTCTTGTTGCACGCTCTCAAGTCGTGGACCCTATAATCAATGGAACAGGGAGCCGCTGGGACGTACCTGAGGATTTACATGAGCCCTTACGTCAACAAGCCGTGCAATGAAGCGGCCAAGGCATTTCTGGACTATGTCAAAAGCTCAGAAGCTCGGGCCATCATTACACGGTTTGGGTATGGACTTGAAAAATAGAAGCGGAAATACACGCTGGTTGCTAAACGGTGTCTGGTGAAATACTTGAGTTACTCGTCGCTCAATCAACCTTGGCGCAATGCGTGATAACGGTGTTGATCTTCTTGGTATTGAGGCAATTGATATGTCCGATCGAGCTGAACGACACGTTCTATACACCGAAGCTCGGAGATTCGGTCTTGTCGCTCCAGGTACACATCAGCCAACAAGCGCAACGCCCCGGCTTCTCCAGGCCCATTTCCTAACTTGATAAAATGTTCCGTTGCGTTATTGAGACAGGCCTCAGCTTTCCGAGAATTCCCCATTAAAAGAAACGTTTTCCCAAGTTGGCCATATGTTGTCGCCAAGCCGTCTTCGTTGCCCACTTTGCGGTGAAACTCCAGAGCGGTATGAAACGCCGTGATGGCTGCATCCGAATTATGTAATTGAAATTCTTGAAGTGCGAGATTGCTGTAGAGAATGCCTAAAGCCCTGTCATTTTCCAGCGGCTGTAAGGTATCCAAGGCTTCGAGATAAAACGCTCGCGCTTGCTCTGGATGACCGGTATCAGTTTGAAGATTTCCTAGGTTCACCAACGTTTCACCAATGGCATTGCCTTCTTGTAGCGTACGCTGGATGTCCAAAACCTCTCGAAAAGATACCTCGGCCTGATGATAGTCTTCTAATAAAGCACACACATTGCCTAAGTTCCCCAACGCATCAGACAAAGCCTTGAACGATTCCGTATCTCTCGCCTCTATGACGGCTTGCTCGTACCACACACGAGCCTGAGTCAAATCTCCACGATGCAGAAAAATTTCACCGCGGCGAGAAGCTGAGCTGCGCATTGGATCCAATGGAAGGTTAAAGAGGTCAAGAACTATGTAGAATTATTAGGAAAATTCTAGAAGCAATTAGTGTATTGCGCAAGAAGACGTTTACGGCATTAAGGGCTCGCGAAACAATAACTTCCCAGAATTCGTACCCAAGTTTGGGGCAGATTGGGTTGATCTGAGGGAGCGAAGGCGTAGGAAGGCCTACGCTGAGGATTTTGCGAGTAAAGCTCAGCACAAGATGCCCTGAAGGTGGGATGCGAAAATGGGAAGTTATTGTTTTGCGAGCCCTAAGGAGACGTATAACCTTCTACGTGGATTTAGTAATTGGTGGGGAGTTCAGGACCATATATTTTTGGTAATACGAGCTTTCCTTTTGGCAGCATGTCTTCATGCTGATCAACAGAAGAATAGCCGATGCCCAAGGCACCGGAGTCATGCTCAGCATCCTGTTCTCCGACCTCCTCTGTTAATTGGCTTTCATCGACAAAATGTGTACGAAAGACATTCGGCACATGATGCGTATTGTATGTTTGGCCCGTATCCTCTTTTTCAAATTCCGTGATAATCGTCCGGCCTCGTGGTGTGAATTTCCATTTCTCAAAATCGTGTCGACATTGCTCCAGATCTAATTTGCACCAGACAAAATGTTTGTCGTCCATTGTGCTGAGATAGAGATCAATCTGCTCATCTTGATCCGCATAATGTGCAGAATGAGATGCGCACCCACCAAGGAATAAGAAGACACCCACAAGTCCAAGCATACAGCAATTTCGCATTCGAACCTCCGATTTCTCATCACTATCGGCTAAATCCGAAATTCCTGTACGAAGAAACAAGGGGTACAACGAGTTGTGAGAAAATCTCTCCCTTCCCTGACAGATACTTGCCGTTATTCTCCGTTCCGTATGGTGTTGCTCTAAACCACTGTCAAATGAACGATGCAGAATTGGCAGGAACGCCTTAGGTATTTCCTTTGGGGCGGCCACGGGGGCGGAGGGTGCTTTCGAGGTTTAATCGACGGGACATGCGCTGCACCCAGGACTCTTTGCCAAACGGTCTGCCGCGTTGGACACACTGCCGAATCGATCCCAATTCTTCCTCCGTTTGCGGATCGTTCGTCCACTTCACCCATTGGCGAGTCCTTGGGACCGGCCAGTCGTTCAACCATTGGCTCTGTTTCGCACCTTGGGTTCGGCGCCACAAACTGGACCACTGCCAATTCTCCGCCCGTTTCACTAATTGTGCCCGTAAGGCATTGCGTTCCACGTACCGACACACGGTCAAGAAATGTTCGTCGGTTTGGACGGGAAATGATTTAA
>QIMB01000061.1 GCA_003233615.1 Nitrospirota bacterium | reverse complement strand
GAACTCCCTGCTCTTACGATGATTGATGCCGCGATGCGACATATTCCCGGCGTCTTAGGCGACCCTCATTCTGCCGAACAGGAATCGTTTGTCGAATCCTTGTTGGATTTTCCCCATTTTACGCGACCGGCACACCTTCGTGGCCTGTCAGTCCCGAATGTCCTCATGTCTGGTAATCACGAAGCCATTCGTCGGTGGCGACGAAAAGAATCGCTTCGCCAAACATTGCTCAAACGTCCTGACTTATTGGATCATCATCGGTTAAATACGGAAGACAAGAAACTCTTAGAAGAAATTGAACATGACTATACCTCGGCGGGATGCGATCCGCAGAGACCTTGAAGGAGGAAGACCCGCATGAACACGTTAGAACGCTTAGAACAATCGTTTGCAATCAAGGAAACACCATTTTTTGAAATAGGTGATACCGTCAGAGTGAAAGTCCGAGTTGTTGAAGCACGGGCCTCAGGAAAAAAGAAAAGTCAGAATGAAGAAAAAGAACGGATCCAGGTTTTTGAAGGCTTGGTGATCGCCCGAAGAGGTCGAAAAGGCTTGGAAAACTTTACTGTGCGAAAAATATCTTTTGGTATTGGAGTCGAACGAATTTTTCCTATACATTCCCCGAATCTTGCTGGCATTGAAGTCGTCCGAAAAGGGAAAGTCCGTCGCGCCAAGCTGTATTACATTCGTGACAAGAAAGGCAAAGCGGCAAAAATTCCTGAGCGCGAGTTTTCGCGGACACCAAAAGCCAAAAAGGTCGCAGTAGCCGCAGCCGTCACAGACACGCCTTCAGACGATACCAGCAGTTCTGAAGTGTCAGAATAAAGCCAACATCGGCCGAAAACATTTCTACTGTCCAGTCTTGGCATTCCTCTTTCCAAAAGCCAGTATGGGACCGACTGACTTCTTCGAGACAGCTGCCAGGGCCTGTGGGTTCCGTCGTATTGCCGGACTGGATGAAGCCGGTCGCGGGCCATTAGCCGGGCCGGTTATTGCCGCAGTTGTTATTCTTCCTCGACGTTGCTCCCTTGATGCACTGGATGACTCTAAGCTTCTTTCCGCAGACCAACGCCAGTCCCTCTTTGTCTCCATTATGAAGCACGCACAGGATTGGGGAATCGGAGCAGCTTCTGAGCAAGAAATCGACGAATTGAATATTTTAGTTGCCACACGATTAGCCGGGTATCGTGCCATCCAAGATCTCGCCGCCCCTCCGGACTATCTGCTTCTCGACGCCCTCCAGATTCCAACCGTCTTCATTCGTCAACGGCCGGTGATCAAGGGCGATCAACTCTCTGTCTCGATCGCTGCCGCCTCCATCCTGGCTAAAGTCACTCGAGATCGTATTATGGACACCTATCACACACGCTTCCCTGATTATCAGTTTCATCTTCATAAGGGCTATCCCACACCCGAACATCTAAGACGATTGCGCCAATTCGGCCCATGTGCTGGACATCGGAAAAGTTTTCGTCCAGTACAGGCATGCCTGGAGGCCTAACGCACTCGATGTTGTCCCCATCTCAAGCGTTTGGTCAATTAGCAGAAAACCTGGCTGAACACATGCTGCGAAAAAAAGGCTATCGTATTGTCGGAAAAAACGTGCGCCTTGCAGGAGGAGAATTGGATCTCGTCGCTGAAGACCAAGAAACGCTGGTGTTCATAGAAGTCAAAGCGCGACGTGGCAACCGTTTCGGAGGAGCGCCATACGCCATCAGCACTCGCAAACAACAGCAAATCATCAAATTAGCCCTGTGCTATCTTTCCAAACATAGGATCACGAACACACCATGCCGGCTTGATGTGATTCTCGTTGTAGAAACCCAGGAGCAATCACCACAAGTCACGCACATTGAACATGCATTTGAGCTTCCCAGCTCCGGCTGGCAATGGTAAATTAAGAAAACAGACATCGAGGTCAGCCAATACGCCCGATCCGTTCGGTCACCAACTCCTCATTGTCGTAATGATCGAATGTCCCAGAGTCCTTTTCTGTTCAACACCTACGGACAATCATGATTCAGTTATTTCATGTGACGAAATATTTTGAAGGCTGCCTGGCGCTTTCTGATATCTCACTTCGAATCGATAAAGGCGAATGCGTCTTATTGACCGGGCCCAGCGGGGCAGGAAAAACTTCGTTACTCAAACTTATCTTCGGGTCGGAGCACCCGGATGATGGGCAAATTCTTGTCCAAAATCGCAATATAGCCAGACTCCGTCGAGCCGATGTGCCCTATCATCGCCGCACGATGGGATTTGTTTTGCAAGACTTCAAGTTGCTTCCCTATCGGACGGTCTTTGAAAATGTCGCGCTTCCTCTTATCATTCGAGGCTTGTCTTCATTTGAATCTCGACGAAAAGTCACTGAGGCCCTTCGAGCTGTGGGTATGGAGCATAAACACACGACACAGGCCTCTGTGCTCTCGGCGGGGGAACAGCAACGTGTCTGTATTGCCCGAGCCATTGTGAATAGCCCAATTATCTTACTCGCGGACGAACCAACCGGGAACTTAGACCCTCAACTCACGACAGAAATTGCTGAATTATTCAAGGCCATCAATGCACGTGGGACAAC
>QIMB01000336.1 GCA_003233615.1 Nitrospirota bacterium | reverse complement strand
AACGAGGGACAATTATTTGGGGAAAAATTGATTTTGCTTCGCAATTTGTTTTGATTTTCCTTGCTTTTAGTGCCATTTGGACCATGGGCCTAATGGGAACGGTTCGGTCGCTCACCAGGAAGTATTACCATGTGTATAATTTGGTTCCCGATTTTACGCAGGAGGCCTTTACGCCAACATTGGCCTATTCAGCCTGGTGGATTACGGGGATCACGATTGTGTTTTTTGCTGTGGTCAGTTTTTCCATTCTAGTTACTCTTCGTCCGGGAAGTTCGAAGGCCGTAGTACCTCAGGGATCGCCTGTTCCCGTTGAAGCCAAATAAAACGAATTTGGAAGAAATTTGGAAGAAAAGGAATCGTATGGCTAACCAAAGCTTCACGAAAAGTGTCCTCAAGAAAACGACCATAGGCATCATCATTGGGGTGATATTGGTTGTTGCGGCTCAACAGACGCATTTCCCGCTTGTCTTTCAAATCATGTTCTTTCTCTATGCGATGCTGGGCTCGGCTGTGTTTATTCTCTTGGATGCTCCCCCGATGAAGCGTCTAGAGGGCATTAAGGCTGTTGCGGCATTGCTTGTATTTTATGTCCTGCTTTCGGGAATGTATATCGCCGGGGCAAGCATTCTTCCTCAATTCGACCCTACTATTGAAGCAGGCAAGATTGTGAAAGTTCTCAAAATGCGAAAGGCCAGATCGCAGCAGGGGAAAGCCGATGAGCTGATTGCCAGGACAAAAGCATTGGATGAACGGGCAAAGGCGATTTCGAAGTTATTGAGGTCACTGGGAGCTGGCGCAAAAGTAGCTGTCATAGAGGATGCTGGTGCAACACCAGGAGCAGCCTCTGGCGATATTGTAGCCTTGGGGAAAGAACAATGGGAGCTACAAGAATGCTACAACTGTCATAAATTATTTGGGTCCGGTGGGAAAAAACGTGGGCCAATCCTGGATAACATTGGGAACCTTATGACACCGGAACAATTGAGGGAGAAACTTCTTTATCCCAAGAAGTGGAAAGCGGAAGGTTTCGATAAGCAATACAAAAAAGGCAAAATGCCGGATAAATATCGTGATCTGATGTTTGATGAAGAGGTTGATGCCTTGATAGCCTTTCTGGCGACCTTGAAAGATACCTCGGTCAATACCCCAAAGCCGATAAAAATGTATTAGTAGTTGCGGCAAGGACTGATCTCTCGTTATGCAACCAAAACTAACAGCCAAAGCTCTCTGTGGTGATCAGGAAGTCGGAAAGATTTCCAAGGTTATTGTTGATCCGCTGTCACATGAAATCAGTCATGTGGTTGTGAGGGAAATCGGAGGTCAGGGCGTTGATCGTTTGGTTCCCATTGGGCGTGTTCAGCAGATAGTGAACGAAGAAGAAATTGTGCTTCGTTGCTCACCAGAAGAGTTTTCGGAAATTCCTGCCATAGATCGTGATAAATTTGTCACAATCCACGAAGTCGAGATCGCCCATTTAGAAGATCGTGTGCATGTGGTGCCTGGTGAAGTATTGGTGCCACTCCCGCGATTAGAGCAGGGCGTTCCGAGAAGAACATTTTTTAATAATATGACCCATGCTATTGGGGCACTTATTGCACTCCCGCTGGCTTTTCCGGTTTTGAAATATCTGATGAAACCGATGTATAAACCTTTCGACAATGCTTGGTTTTCTGTTGGGAATGTGAAAAAAATAAAAAAGGAAAATATCGGCTTTCAATTTAAGTTCAGGCGAGGCTTTAAAGAGGCTTTTATGCCGGAGCAGCAAATTGAAAAAAATATATGGATTGTGAAAGCGACACCTGAAGTCCAAAAGGCTGTCTATGGTGGGAAAGATTCAAAGTTTTATGGAGATAAAGGCGAATTACTTCATGTGAATAAGGCCAATTCCCCGTACATCGGATTTTCTGGGAAGTGCCCTCATTTAGGGTGTGGGTATAAGTGGAGACGAACGAAAAGTAATCCGGATGGCGTGTTTCTCTGTCCTTGCCATCTGAGCTTGTATGATGAAGCAGGGAGGGTCATTAGTGGCCCGGCTCCTCGTGGTCTGGATGTCCTGCCTCTTAAAGTTGATGCCGCTGGAGAAATACAAATTGTTGATATTGAGTACAAGGCCGGCGTAAAGAAACTAATCCGCCTTCTGTGATGAGTATCTATTTAATTCGAGGAATCGTTCTTCATGCAGCAGGAACCGCAGCCCGTTAACCAACCCAATCCGTTTGAAAAAGTTATTGAATTCGTCGATGAGCGGGTCGGCCTGAAAACGATTCAGGCCAAAATGATGAATGAGCCGATCCCTGGTGGCTCCAGGTGGGCATATGCCTTTGGGTCGGTTCTTCTGTTCATTTTTATCCTTCAAGTGGTCACTGGGATCTTACTGATGTTTTATTACGTCCCTAGTGCCGACCACGCCTACGACAGTACGCAGTACATCATTCACGAAGTCGACTACGGGTGGTTTATTCTGAGTTACCACTTTTGGGGCTCGTCAGCCATGGTGGTGATGGTGTTTGCCCATATGTCGCAAGTGTTTTTGTGGGGAGCGTATAAAAAGCCAAGAGAGCTTGTCTGGCTGGTTGGATTAGCGCTCTTTGGGATTGTGATGGGGTTCGGGTTTACCGGGTATTTGTTGCCGTGGGATCAACGAGCCTATTGGGCCACTGTCGTTGGTGTCGAAATCATGGATAAAACCCCTATTGTCGGGGACTTCATGGCGAGATTTTTAAAAGGCGGGCCGACTCCTGGGCAGATGACATTAAGCCGGTTTTTTGTGATTCATGTGATGGTCTTGCCTGCTGCGCTCGCGGGTCTTGCAGGCCTTCATATATTCTTGTTTAGAAAAGCCGGTCCGGCTGGACCATTCCGTGGGACGCCAGAAGAGCTGAAGGCCAAGACGGATTATTTCTTTCCACGTCAAATTTGGA
>QIMB01000201.1 GCA_003233615.1 Nitrospirota bacterium | reverse complement strand
GGCGTTTTTTGATTTTCTTTTTGACCTGATTCCCTAAAGAGTTGGTATCCAGACGAAGCACAGGATCCTGAACCGTTCCCTGCACAACGAAAGGAAGCACCAATTGCCCTTCTTGCCTGACAACTTTTGCAAGAGGGAACCGTTGAATGATCTTTTCCGCCATTGAGGGCAGGACACCCAGTGTCCCTTGTAGAGTGACTGATTGATCCCAGCTGAGCTTTCCTACACTCCGTAATGAAAAGTTTGGAGCTTTGACTCGTAATTCCTGAATGGCTAGACCATCTTTTTCAATTTTAGTTTGTGCATCAATGACCGAAAACTGCGTGGTGCCAGTGGATTGTCCAAGCACACCCGACATCTTCAATGCATCCTCTACGGTCTTCACAAGATCAAAACCGATGACGGCGCCATGTCGAACAATGAGATGTGCTGGTCCATCAAGGGTTGAAATATTTGAAGAGGACACTGTCCCATTCACCGTCCAATCCAATTCACCAACGCCAGTCATGCTAAGCGAAGACGGCCTCATAACTTTTAAAAGAGTCTCAACTGAAAAATCATTGAACGTACCTTGCGTAGAAAACCTGAAAGGAGGTCGCGAGCTATCCAACACCCCTTGCGCATTCAAGGTTCCATCAAAAACCTTGGATTTGAAGGATTGGATATTCACTGTTTCCCCCTGAATCTCGGCCGTAAATTCTAGCTGGTCAAGGGAAAAGTGGTGTTGAAGAGGAGGAGCAACAGGGAAATCCTGTGAAGCAAATGCTGGAGAATCACCAACCAATGAAAACCGAGAAGGCGTACCGTGTCCAGATACATGAAGACTCGATTTTCCAAAATGAATATTGGCTTGAAGCGAGTCAATGGTCACACCACCAGAGTGAGGCTGCCCTTCCTTAGGAAATACAGGAGCCACAAGATGTACCTGAAGTTGGGATAATCGTACAGGTTTCGTTAAACCGCTTTCGATTGGAATATCATCCGTAGAGGCCTTTGGAATCTGTACATCAACGATCAGTTGTCCATGAACTATTCTACCTCCACGTTACCGACATGCCCAACAATATCAAGCTCAGGAATATCAAAGTTCGCTTGCAGTGGACCCAAGTGCCCTTTCGCAACAACAGGCATCTGATAGGGCATCACTATGCCATGCACGTCTACGCTAGCCGTTTCACCAATTGCCACCGACATCGTATTCAGAGCCAATTGCTCCATCTGATAGGTCCGCGGTGGCTGATGCATATGATCTTCATATCTCAGGATTCCATTCTTCAGAGACAATTGTTTCACAGCTAAGACACCCAACAAGGGAGACACAGCATCCTTGGGAGATTCATCAATTTCGCTTGAAACTTGACCAGAAATTGAAAATTTTCGAATTGTCGAGGTATTCAGAATGCCATTTTTTGATCGAATGACCTGTACAATCGGATTTTCGATCAACACGCTTTCCACAGCAATCCGCCGTTGCAGAAGTGGTCTCCACTGAACGGCAACCTGCACCGATGGAACGGTCAGAAATGGCGTGGAACTGAAGGCGGGGTCATCAGCAATGACCACATTGCGAAGTTGAACCCCTAAGGTTGGAAAAAGCGTCAACCGAACATCTTCAACCTCAATATTGCGATTAAGTGCTTTCTCAAGCACTGGCAGATACTGGTCCCGATACCGATTCAGATCAAGCAGATACGGCAGCGAAAGAATAATCAGCACCAAGAGCGCGAAGACAATGGCAAGGACAATCATGAATTTCCTCATGACAATGGATTCCTGTATGTAGAAACAAGGGGATGTATCATTCTAGCATGTCGGATTCCCATTGTATGAACGGCTTACGATACATATCGACAGGGCCTCCGCTATCAGGTATCTTTTCTCTTTTGATTCATTCCTTAAATTCCATATGACAGCTCCAATCGACCTTCCTTCCCATTTACCCGTTCATCATGTGGTGTTAGTTGACGCGTCAGGTTTCATCTTTCGTGCCTTCCATGGCATTCAAATCCTCACACGCCCTGACGGAACGCCGGTCAATGCTGTCTATGGCTTTATTACGATGCTCATGAAGTTACTCGATGATATGCAGCCCGATCACATCGCGATCATTTTTGATACTGCTCGCAAAACGTTTCGCAATGACATCGACCCTTCATACAAGGCGAATCGCACCGAACCGCCTGACGAATTGGTGCCTCAATTCGCGCTCGTGCGAGAAGCCACGCAAGCATTCAACTTTGATTGCATTGAGTTGCAGGGATTTGAAGCCGACGATCTTATCGCCACGTATACCAAGGAGGCCATCAATGAGGGAGCTGACGTCACCATTGTATCCTCTGATAAAGATCTCATGCAGCTGGTTTCAGATCGAGTGACGATGTTTGACTCCTTCAAAAACCGACGGATCGGCCCGGAGCAGGTTCTGGAAAAATTTGGTGTCTACCCCGAAAAAGTCGTGGACGTGCAATCTCTGGCAGGAGATTCGACCGACAATGTACCCGGGATTCCTGGCATCGGCATCAAAATCGCTGCGCAACTCATTCAGGAATACGGGGACTTGGATACCCTGCTTGCACGCGCATCCGAAATTAAGCAAAACAAACGACGAGAAAATCTTCTCGAACATGCCGATAAGGCCCGCCTGTCGCGCGAACTCGTTCGTTTGCGAACTGATGTCCCACTGACTATTCCATTGAGCCAACTGGAACGACGCGAACCAGACATGGAAATTCTGGAACCGTTTCTCACAGAACAAGGCTTTAAGTCCATTTTGGCCCGCGTACAAAGCCGAGCACCTCAAAAACCATCTGCCGCATCAGCCAATTCACACACGACAAGTCCTTCCACCTCCACCGATTCCAAAGAGAGAACACCTGCTCGCCCTCCACAAATATCTCAACCACATTACGAACTCGTACAAACAGTTGAACATTTACAATCTTGGATCGATAAGGCCATGCAGCAGGGACTCGTGGCCGTTGATACGGAAACCACTTCCTTAGATCAAACACGGGCAGAACTTGTGGGTGTATCACTCAGCCTTCAGGCAGGACACGCCTGTTATATCCCTGTGGGTCACGTCGCACCTGGCACAGTCACACCAATGGACTTACTGGAACACGGCACGGCTGAATCTGAAAGGCCTCAGCAAATTCCTTTGCAAACTGCGCTAGACATGCTTCGCTCGCTTCTTAACGACCCCAGTGTTCTCAAGGTAGGCCACAATATTAAATACGACATGGTGGTATTCGCTCGCTATGGTCTCTCTGTTTCACCCGTAGATGACACCATGCTCCTCTCCTATGTATTAGAAGGCGGCAAGCATGGCCATGGCATGGACGACCTCGCAGATTTGTACCTGGGACACTCCACTATCAAATATAAAGACGTGACCGGTACAGGTAAGTCCCAAGTCACCTTCGACCAGGTTCCATTAGAAAAAGCACTGGACTATGCGGCAGAAGACGCAGACATTACCTTACGCTTACACCACACGCTTAAACCACGTCTCCTTGAGGAACAATTGCACCGCGTATGAAACACTCGAGCGTCCCTTAATTCCTGTGCTTGCGGCCATGGAACAACAAGGCATCAAAGTCGACATGGCTCAGCTCAAGCAAGTGTCACAGGAATTTTCACAACGGCTCCATATCTTAGAACTGGAGATCCATCGGCTCGCAGGAAAAACCTTCAACGTGGGGTCACCCAAACAATTGGGCGAAGTCCTCTTTGACGATCTCAAAATGGAGGGTGGCAAAAAAAGCAAAGCTGGGAGCTACGCGACAGGAGTCGACGTCCTAGAATCTTTGACCACACAGGGGCATGAATTACCAGAAAAAGTCTTGGAATGGCGCCATTTGGACAAGCTTCGCAGTACCTACGCCGAAGCCTTGATTCATCAAATTAATCCGCACACGAATCGTGTTCACACCTCATATGCCATGGCCTCAGCCGCCACAGGA